>DATBLK010000088.1:0-9049 GCA_036555405.1 Anaeromyxobacteraceae bacterium | reverse complement strand
GGAGGCCGTGGCCGCGCCCCTGCTGTCCCGGATCCCGATGATCGGCCAGGCGGTCCTGGGCTTCATCCTGCCCTGGATCCTGGCCATGATCGCGGTGCCGCTGGAGATGCTGGTGGAGAGCGGCCGGCACGTCGTCGGCCGGGCGCTGGCGCTCGCCATCCGCGGCGGCGGCGTCCTCTTCCGCCTCGCCGGCCACGGCGTGCGCCACCTCACCGCCGCCCTGACCCACCTCTACGACATCTACATCATCGTGCCGCTCCAGCTGGAGCGCCTCACCCGGGCCCGCGGCGCCGAGCCGCGCCGACCGCTGGGAGGCGGCGTCCTCCGCAATCCGGCCGACCGCACCGGCCCCGTGAACGTGCAGCGGTGAGGACGCTCGACGCCATCGCCGCCTCCGGCCTCCTGCTGGCCTGCGCCTGCACCGACGGCCGTGCCTCCGCGCGCGCCACCTGCGTCCTGGTCGACGTCTCGGGGACGTACGCCGACCAGCGCCAGGAGGTGGTGCGCATCGTCCAGAGCGGGCTCCTGCCCAGGATGAGGCCCGGCGACAGCTTCATCGTCATCCGCATCCACGACCGGAGCTACGACCGGGCGAGCGTCGAGGCGTCGGTCACCTTCGACTCCCAGCCGAGTCGCGCCAACGCCCAGAAGCTCGCCCTGGCGGGGAAGCTCGACCGGTTCGCCCGGTCCGAGGGTCGCGCCGCCCGCTACACCGACATCAGCGGCGCGATCCTCCTCGCGGCCGAGTACCTGCGCGAGAGCCGCGCCGGCGCCAGGAGCATCGTGATCTTCAGCGACATGAAGGAGGAGCTCCCCAGAGGCTCGCGCCGGACCCTCGGGCCCGGCGAGCTCCAGGGCATCGAGGTCACGGCCATGAACGTGAAGCGCCTGGCCGCCGACAACCTCGACCCGGCCGGCTACCGCAACCGGCTCGGGGAGTGGGGAACCCGGGTCACCAGGGCCGGCGCCGCGAGCTGGAAGGTCGTCCTCGACCCCGAGGAGCTGGCCCAGCAGTTCGCCCGCGGCCCCTGACGGCGCCCCTCCCGTTCATCTTCCCGTCATCATCGATCTCGTAGCTTCGCGGGCGAGCCGGGCGATCCGGCCACTCGCGAGGTGATGCACATGAGACAGGTGAAGGTCTGGGATCCCTTCGTACGCCTCTCGCACTGGGGGCTCGGGCTCCTGCTGCTGGGCTCGTTCCTCACGTCCGACGACGACCGCCTGACGGCGATCCACGTGCGCGTCGGGCTGACCGTCCTGGCGCTGGTGCTGGCCCGGGTCGCCTGGGGCTTCCTCGGGAGCGAGCCGGCCCGCTTCCGGGCCTTCGTCCGGCGGCCGCGGGAGGTGCTGGCCTACGCGCGGGAGCTCGCCCTGGGCCGCCCGCGGCGCCACCTCTCCCACAACCCGCTCGGCGGCGCGATGGTGGTGGCGCTCCTGGCCGTGCTCCTGGGGATCGTGGTCACCGGGGCGATCGCCTACGCCGGCCCGGAGTTCGCCGGGCCGCTCACCGGCCTCGTCGGCAAGCGGACGGCGCACGCGGTGAAGGAGGTGCACGAGGGGCTCTCCGGGCTCCTCGTCGGGATGATCGCGGTCCACGTGGCCGGCGTCCTCTTCTCCTCCTGGCGCGAGCGCCAGAACCTCGTCGCCGGCATGGTGACCGGGTGGAAGCGGGCGCCCGAGGAGCGCGCCGAGCCCGAGGTCCGGGCGCCCGGGCGCCTCTCCCGGCTGGCCCGCCTCGCCGCCGCGGTGGCCGTGGGCGCCTTCGCCGCGGTGAGCCTGGCGCTCCTCCTCGGCCTTCCGGCGCGGGCCGGGGCGGCGGGCCCGGTCGCCGCCGACCTGCTGCGGGAGTACGAGGCCCGGGCGCGGCGGGAGCGACCGGCGCTCCGCTCCTTCTCCGCCGACGAGGGCCGGCGCCTCTACTTCTCGGAGCACGTGCAGGACGGCGAGAAGGTCTCCTGCTCGAGCTGCCACACCGCCGACCCGCGGAAACGCGGGCTCACGCCCGCGGGCAAGGTCGTCGAGCCGCTCGCCCCCTCGGCCAACCCGGACCGGCTCACCGACCGGCGCGAGGTGGAGAAGTGGTTCAAGCGCAACTGCAAGCAGGTCCTGGGCCGCGAGTGCACCGCGGAGGAGAAGGGCCACTTCCTCACCTGGCTCCTCGGGGCATGAGGAGAGCCGCCATGCGCAAGACGACCCTTGCCATCGCCGCAGTGGCGCTCGCCGCAGCCGGGGGCGCCACCGCCGCCCTCGCCTCCGACCGCGAGGGGCACCGCCAGGAGCACGAAGAGCACGAGGATCAGGAGGCGCGCGGGAAGGGCCGGGGGCGCGGGGAGCGGGAGGGGCGCGCGCCGGTCCCGGTGGACGCCGCGGCCCGGGCCCTCTACCGCAAGGAGTGCGGCGCCTGCCACCTCGACTTCCCCCCGGGCCTCCTCCCGGCCGCGTCGCACCGTCGGGTCATGGCCGGGCTGGAGCGCCACTTCGGGCAGAACGCGGAGCTCGACCCCGACGACCGCGCCCGCATCGAGCGGTGGCTCGTCGAGAACGCCGCCGAGGCGGGAGCCCGCCTCGGGCGCAAGGCGCTGGCCTCCATCCGCGGGCCGCCGCCGCTGCGCATCACCGAGGTCCCCTGGTTCCAGCGAAAGCACCGCCGGGTCGACGCCCGGGTCGCGGCGCGTCCCTCGGTTCGCTCCCTCGCCAACTGCGGGGCGTGCCATCCTCGGGCAGGCGACTGGGACTTCGACGACGATCGGGTGAAGATACCGGGAAGCTGAGGGGGCATGCGGGTCCTGCTCGTCGAGGATGCGAAGGCGCTCGCCCGCTCCATCGCCCAGGGGCTCACCGAGGAGGGGTTCTCGGTCGACGTCGCCGGCGACGGGGAGGAAGGGCTGCACCTCGCCACCGAGGTGGCCTACGACCTCATCGTGCTCGACCGCATGCTGCCGCTCCTCGACGGCCTGTCGGTGCTGCGCCGGCTCCGGGAGCGGGGGGTGGCCACCCCGGTCCTCCTCCTCACCGCGCTCGGGGAGCTCGGCGACCGCGTCGAGGGGCTCGAGGGCGGCGCCGACGACTACCTGGTGAAGCCCTTCGCCTTCGACGAGCTGCTCGCCAGGCTGCGGGCCCTCCTGCGCCGGAGCCGCGGCCAGGCCCGCAACCAGGTGAGCCTGGGGCGGCTCCGGCTCGACCTCGCCGCGCGCACCGCCTCGGTCGACGGGAAGCCGCTGGAGCTCACCGCCCGCGAGCTCGCCCTGCTCGAGCTGCTCGCCCTGGAGCCCGGCCGGACCTTCTCCCGCACCGCCATCACCGAGAAGCTCTACGACGAGGAGAGCGACCGGGACAGCAACGTCATCGACGTCTTCGTGGCCCGCCTGCGGAGGAAGCTCGACGCCGCCGGGCTCTGCGGCTCCGACGTCGTGCGGACGCAGCGCGGCGCCGGCTACCGGCTCGATCCGTCCGCCGCCGGCGCCGTCGAGCCCGGATGACCCTGCGCACCAAGATCGTCGCCCTGGTGCTCGGGCTCACGGTTGCCGTCCTGGCCGGCCTGGGGGCCTTCCTGGCGGGCTCCTGGTCCGGCTGGTCGCGCGAGGCCGTGGAGCGGGACCTCGGGAAGCGGGCGGAGGCCATCGCCGCGCTCGTCGAGGCGGAGGAGGACGGCGAGCTGGAGCTCGAGGGAGAGCACTCCCCGCTTCTCGCCGACCCGGCCCACCCCTACCGGATCCTCGGCCCCGGCGGGTTCGCCCTGTCGAGCGGGGATCTCGCCTGGCCCCCGCCGGGGGCGCGGAAGGACCTGGTCCGCGACCGCGAGGGGCGCGGCTGGCGCGTGGTGTCGCGGATGCTCGGCGTCGGCGACGACGACCGGCGCCACCGGGAGAAGCCGCTGCGGATCTCGGTGCAGGTGGCCGGGCTCGAGGCGCCCTTCGGCGCGCTCGAGGAGCGCTTCCGGCGCGGGCTCGTCCTCGCGCTCCTCGCCGCCCTGGCGCTCGGAGGCGCCGGCGCGGCCCTGCTGGCGCACCTCTCGCTGGCGCCGCTCCGCCGCCTGGCCTCGGAGGTGGACGCCATCGGCGCGGCCTCCCTCGACCGCCGCGTCGGGACCGCCGGGCTCGACCGCGAGCTCGGCAGGGTCGCCTCCGCGTTCAACGCCCTGCTCGGCCGCCTGGACGACGCCATGCAGCGCCAGCGCCAGCTCGTCTCCCGCGCCAGCCACTCGCTCCGGACCCCGACCGCGACCATCCTGACGCGGGCCGAGGTGGCGCTGCGCCGGGAGCGTGATCCGGCCGAGTACCGCGAGGCGCTCGTCGAGATCGCGGCCGCGGCGCGCGAGTCGGCGGGGCTGGTGGGCCACCTCCTCACCCTGGCGCGCCTCGACGAGCGGCGAAACGCGCTGCACCTCGAGGAGGTGGGGATCGCGGAGACCGCCGGCGAGCTGCTGCGGCTCCTCCGGCCCCGCGCCGAGGAGGCGGGGATCGCGCTCGAGCTCGACGCTCCCGGCGACCTGGCCGCGGACGCGGAGCGCGCCGCGCTCCGGGAGCTGCTGGAGGCGCTGCTCGACAACGCGCTGCAGTACACGCCGCGCGGGGGTCGGGCCGGCGTGCGGGCCACCGCCGTCCCGGGCGGGGTCGCCCTCGAGGTCTGGGACACGGGCCCCGGCATCCCGCCCGAGGAGCGGGACCGGGTCGTCGATCGCTTCCACCGCGGCAGCGCCGCCCAGGCGAGCGGCAAGCCGGGGAGCGGGCTCGGGCTCGCCATCGCCAAGGCCATCGCCGAGGCGCACGGCGCGACCCTGGCCCTCGGCGAGCGGCCCGGCGGCGGGCTCGAGGTGAGGGTCGTGCTGCGGCCCCCCGCGCGCCGGCGGTGACCCCGCGGCCCTCCTGGGGTCGGGCCGTGACGGCACCTGCCGACCCTGCTACCACTCCGCCGGAGGCCGACCATGCCGCGAGCCAAGGCGTTGAAGGTGAAGGTCGCAGACCGACCGGGCCTGCTGGGCGAGATCGCGTCCGCGCTCGGCGCCAAGGGGATCAACCTGCGCGCCGTGCACGGGTACGCCGAGGAAGGGCAGGGCGTCGTCTGCCTGGTGGTGGACAAGCTCGCCGCCGCGAGCAAGGTCCTGGCGGCGCGCGGCATGCGCCCCGAGGAGGAGGAGATACTCGAGCTGGAGCTGGCCCACCAGCCCGGCGCCCTCGGGGAGGTCGCCCAGGTGCTCGGCGCGGCCGGGGTCAACATCAAGTACGTGTTCATCGGCCCCGCCGGCACCCGGAAGGCGACCGTCTTCCTCGCGGTGTCGGACATGCAGGCGGCGCTCAGGGCCCTGCAGTAGTCGGCGGCAGCCGGACCGGTCGAGCGCCTTGACAAGAACGAACGGTCGTACTATTCAGACGCGGTGCGCAAGGGCGAGCAGACGCGCGGCGCGATCCTGGAGCGGGCCCTGAGCCTGGCGAGCCAGCTGGGGCTCGAGGGGCTGAGCATCGGCCGGCTCGCCGGCGACCTCGACCTGTCGAAGAGCGGGCTCTTCGCCCACTTCGACTCCAAGGAGCGCCTTCAGGTCCAGACGCTGGAGCACGCCGCGGAGCGCTTCACCGAGGTGGTGGTGAGGCCGGCCCTGGCGGCGCCGCGAGGCGAGCCGCGCGTCCGCGCGCTCTTCGAGCGGTGGCTGCGCTGGCCCCGGGTCGTGCCGCAGGCCGGCGGGTGCATCTTCGTCGCCGCCGCGGTGGAGCTCGACGATCGCCCCGGCGCCGCGCGCGACCGGCTGGTGCAGCTCCAGCGGACGTGGAGGGAGACCATCGCCGCCACGGTCCGGAGCGCGAAGGCGGAGCACCACTTCCAGGAGAGCGTCGACCCCGAGCAGTTCGCCTTCGAGATCCAGGGGATCATGCTCGCCTACCACCAGGCCGCGCGCCTGCTGCGCGACGCCGGGGCCGGCGCCCGCGCCCGCCAGGCCTTCGAGCGATTGCTGGCCGCCGCCCGGCGGCGCTGAGAGGCCGGTTCCCGGGAGGGGCGAGGAGCGAAGCCATGCCACGTGACAAGAGCACGACCGTTCGGTCCGTCGGGACCGGGGCCCTGCGCCTGGGGCTCGCCGTCGGCGGCGCCATCGCCCCCGCCCTCGCGGCCCGGGCGGCCGAGCGCATGTTCCTCACGCCTCCCCGGCACCCGCCGCCGCCGCGCGAGGGGGAGCTGCTCGCCGGAGCCGAGCCCTTCGCGGTGCGGGCGGGCGCGGAGATCCTGCGCTGCTGGCGATTCGGGGAGGGGCCCCCCGTCCTGCTGGTCCACGGGTGGGGCGGCCGGGGAGGCCAGATGGCCCCGCTGGCGCCGGCCCTCCGGGCCGCGGGCCGGGCCGCGGTGACCTTCGACGGACCCGCGCACGGGGCGTCGAGCGGGCGCACCGCGTCGGTGCCGGCCTTCGCCGACGCGGTCGCCGCGGTCGCGGCCCACGTCGGGGCGCGCGCCGCGGTGGGGCACTCGATGGGAGCCGCGGGGCTGGCGCTGGCGATGATCCGGGGCCTGGAGCTCGATGCGGCCGCCTTCCTGGCCCCGCCGCGCTCCCCGGCCGCCTTCCTGGCGCGGTTCTTCGACGCCCTGAGGCTGTCCGCGCCGGTCCGGGAAGGGGTGCGCGCCCGCCTGGAGCGGCGCCTCCGGATCGGGGTCGACGCCCTCGACCTCCCGCGGATGGCGGGCGGCATGGAGGTGCCGCTCCTCGTGGTCCACGACCGGGGCGACGGCGAGGTCCCCTGGGCGGACGGGGCGGCCATCGCGGCGGCCTGGCCCGGGGCCCGGCTCGTCACCACCGACGGGCTGGGGCACCGGCGGATCATCCGCGACCCGGACGTGGCCGCGGAGGTGGCGGCCTTCGTGAGCCGCCCCGCCGAGGCCCGGGAATCGCCGGCTGCCGCCGGTTGACGTCCGACCGGTCGCCGAGGCGCGATGCGGCTCCACCTGGTGGACGGCACCTTCGAGCTGTTCCGGGCGCACCATTCGAAGCGCCCCGAGCACCTCGCGCCCGGCGGCGGCGCGGCCAAGGCCACGGTCGGCCTGGCGTCCAGCCTGGTCGCGCTGCTGCACGATCCGCGGGAGGCGGTCACCCACGTTGCGGTGGCGTTCGACAACCCGATCCGCTCGTTCCGGAACGACCTCTGGGGCGGCTACAAGACCGAGGAGGGAGTGCCGCCGGAGCTCCTCGCCCAGCTCGGCGCCGCCGAGGACGCGGCCCGCGCCCTGGGGCTCACCGTGTGGTCCATGGGGAAGTTCGAGGCCGACGACGCGCTCGCCACCGCGGCCGCCCGCTTCCGGGACGCGGTCGACCAGGTGCGCATCCTCACCCCGGACAAGGACCTCGGCCAGTGCCTGTCGGCGGGCCGCGTGGTGCAGGTGGACCGGGTTCGCGACCGGGTCGTCGACGAGCCGGCGCTCCTGCAGCGCCGCGGGATCCGGCCCGGGAGCGTGCCCGACTTCCTCGCCCTGGTCGGCGACGCCGCCGACGGGATCCCCGGGCTGCCCGGCTTCGGGGAGAAGACCGCGGCCTCGCTCCTGGGCCGGTACCTCCACCTCGAGGCGATCCCGCCGGAGCCCGCGGCCTGGCCGGCGTCGATCCGCGGCGCCGCGCAGCTGGCCGCCACCCTGGCCGCGCGGCGGGAGGACGCGCTCCTCTACCGGAGGCTCGCCACGCTCGCCACCGACGTTCCGCTGCCGGAGACCCTCGACGACCTCCGCTGGCCGGGGATCCCCCGAGCGCGCTTCGAGGCGTGGTGCACCCGCCTCGGGGCCGGACGGCTCCTCGAGGCCGCGCGCGCGCGGCCGGCGAGGTGGGCGGGAGGGTGAGCGGGCGAGAGCGGCGCCGGCGGGGGCGCGGTCCTGGTGTACCTACCCCCCGCCGCGCCCTCCCTCGACGATGTCGTGGACGTAGTCGTGTGCGCCCAGCGCGGCCTGGTCGAAGGCGCCCGTCCGCACCCGCTCCTGGATCTCCGCGCGCGTGAGGTCGAAGATCGCCTCCAGGACCTGGGCGCGCTGCCGCGGGTTCGCCTGCCCCACGACGAAGAGCACGCGGGCGCTGTGCTGGATGTACCGGGGCGAGAGCAGCTGCCGCCTCAGCAGGTCCATGATGACCGGAGCCTTGGCGCGGTCGAAGCGGCCGGGGTCGCCGCGGCGGTCGAGCTCGGCGAAGAACGCCGACGTCCACTCGTCGTGGTAGTCCCACACCTTCTGGAACAGCTCCGGGGTGAAGCGGGTCCCGGCCTTGACCTCGGAGGCGTTCACGGCCAGCACCACCCCGTCCTCGGTGAGCGCCTGCCGCTGGAGGTGACCGTCCCGGGTGATGGCGGCCCGGTGGTGGAGGAGCGCCCACAGCCACGACACGTCGATCCGGTAGGTGGCCAGGTCGTTCATGAACCGCAGCTTGACCTCGTAGTCGTCGATGGCCGCCGCGAAGTTGCCGTTGAGGATCTGGAAGCCGTAGTTCGCCGCCATGTAGAAGGCGTGCTGGATGTGCTCGATGGTGACGTCGCCCTTCGGCACGCCGTAGATGGAATCCCACAGCTCCCGGGAGAAGACCTTCTCGGGGCCGTCGAGCATCTCCCGGGTGACGACCCAGGGCGTGATCTTGCCCTGCGGGTTCAGGAGCCCGCGGGACTGCAGCAGGGTCCGCTCCGCGTCCGAGAGGCCGCTCGCGACCTTCGGCACCGGCTTGCCCTTGACGTCCACCGTCTCGCGCGGCGCATCCAGGATCGCCTGGAGGTCGTTCACCCGCGCCCGGAGGGGCGCGTTCCCGGCGGCGACGTAGTCCGGTTCGGGGCTCGCGACCCAGCTCTGCCGGTAGGCGTCGTAGAGCCGCCCCTTCACCCGGTTGGCGAGGATGTCCTCCAGGACCGGGGCCTGTCCTCCGGGAAGCGGCGCGTCGGGCACGAACATGAGGCCCAGCAGCCGCTCCCGCAGCTTGTCGATGGCCATGGCGCGCAGCGCCAGCGGGTTGTACCGGGAGCGGCCGTAGGGATCGCTCGCCTGGTAGATCATGACCGCGGCCATCCCGCCGATGGGAGCGGCGTTGCTGAGCTCGCCGTTCCTCATC
>DATBLK010000058.1:0-6183 GCA_036555405.1 Anaeromyxobacteraceae bacterium | reverse complement strand
TGGCGAGGAGGGCGGCGGGAGGGCGACGGGGCATGGGCTTCCTCGTGGCGTCGGGGTGGCCCAGTTCTAGTACATCCGCACCACGTCGGCGCCCGGGTAGTAGTGGCGCAGGATCCAGGCGTGCGCCCTCCCCTGGCGCGCGTGGCCGGCCGCGCCCCACTGGCACATCCCCGCGCCGTGGCCCGCGCCCCGCCCCCGGAAGACCACGGCGCCGCGGGACAGGGAGGCCTCGAACCAGAGCGACGGCAGCCGCTCCCACCCGAGCCGCTGGCGGAGGTCGGCGGCGGCGATCACCGCCGCCTCGCGGCCCGCCGCCAGGGAGAGGCGGGCGGCGCGCCCGGTGGGGCTCCGCGCCACCACCCGCACCGAGGTGACCGGCCGGGACAGGCCGGCGGCGCGACCCAGCTCGGCGGCGGGGACGCGGGCGGTCCAGCGGCGGCGAGGCGCCGACTCGCAGCGGCCGCAGCGGACGGGCGCCAGGTGCGGGTCGTCGCGCCCCAGGGCGTCGGCTCCGCGCTCGGTCCGCCCGCCGCAGACGGAGTGGAAGTAGGCGGCGAGCGGCTCGTGGCCCCGGACCAGCACCTCGCCCGCCGTGGCCCTGGCCGCCTCCCGGGCGCGCCGGTCCTCGCCCGCGCCCAGGACCTGGTGGAGGACCGTGGCGCCGAGGTGCCAGGAGCGGCCCTCGGCCAGGGCCTCGAGCTTCTTCGCCAGGGCGAAGGACCGGGCGGCGACCGCCTGCGCCTTCAGGGCCTCGGGCGGGAAGGAGAGCGGCATCTCCCCCTCCACCACCGCCGCGACGTAGTCCTCCATGGGGAGCGCCAGCACCGCGTCGAGCCCGGCGGCCCCGCGGCGGATCTCCAGCGCGCCCTCGACCGGCTTCCCCTCCAGGCGCAGGGGGCCATCGGCGGAGAGGAGCACGCCGGCAGCGTCGAGCGGCTCGCCGTCGAGGTGCAGGCCGCCGTCCCGGAGCTCCAGCAGGGCGCGGCCCGCGGGCAGCGGCCGGAGCGCCGCGCCGTCGGCGAGCGGCCGGGCGCCGAGGCCCGCGCCGGCGACCTCGAGGCTCGGCCGGTCGACGGCCACCGCGATGCGGACCTGCTCGGCGGCGAAGGCGGGGGCGGCGGCGAGGAGAAGCGGGACGAGCGGGCGGAGCCGGAGGGCCACGGCCTTCACCCGTCCTCGGGCGCGGGAGCCTGCCGCCGGCCCTCGCGCAGCTTGAGCCAGACGAACAGGGCGGCGCCGGCGACCAGCGCGATCCCGATGGCGAGGTCGAAGCGGTGAAAGGCGGAGCGGAGCCGCTCGTCGCGGTTCCACTGCTCGCCGAGCTTCATCCCCACCCAGGCGAGGCCCAGGCACCAGGGGTAGCTGCCCGCGAACGTGTAGAGGACGAAGCGGGTCATGTCCATCCGCGCCACGCCCGCGGGGAAGGCGATGAAGGTCCGGACCACCGGCAGGAGCCGCCCGGCGAACACCACCCACTGCCCCCAGCGCGCGAAGAGCCGGTCGGCGAGGTCGAGCTCGCGCCGGCCCACGAGGAGGTACCGCCCCCAGCGCTCGATGAGCGGCCGGCCGCCGTACTGGCCGAGCCAGTAGGCGGGCAGGGAGCCGGCGACGCAGCCCACCGCTCCCGCGAGCGCCGCGCCGTGGAGCGTGAACTCGCCCCGGAAGACCAGGTACCCGGCGAAGGGCATGATGATCTCGGAGGGCAAGGGGATGCAGGCGCTCTCGATCCCCATGAGCAGCACCACCCCGCCGTAGCCCATGGCCGAGATCACCGAGGTGGTGAAGAGCGCCAGGCGCTCGAGGATCTCCGCGATCACGGCATCCTCGTCGGATGGAAGACCTCGTCGTAGGGGCAGCTCGCGTCGGTCTCGGGCGGCTCGGGGACGAGGTGGCGGCCGCCGCCGGGCCCCCGGAGCCAGGTCCCGCCCGGCGCCCTCTCCAGCACGTAGTCGGGCTGCAGGGTCACCTTGCCGGCGCCTCCCGGCAGGTCGACGGCGAGGTGCGGGATGGCGAGCCCGCTCACGTTCCGGCGCAGCGCCTCGACGATCTCCACGCCGGTGGCGAGCGAGGTCCGGAGGTGTCCCGTTCCGGCGGCGAGGTCGCCGTGGTGCAGGTAGTAGGGGCGAACGCGCCAGGTGAGGAGTCGGCGGAACAGGTCCTCGAGGATCCGCGCCGAGGAGTTCAGGCGCCGCAGGAGCACGGTCTGGTTCTCCACCGGCACGCCGTGGTCCACGAGCCGCTCGCAGGCCTCCCGGGCCTCGGCGGTGCACTCCTTGGGGTGGTTGAAGTGGGTGACGAGGTAGAGCGGCGCCAGCGAGCGGAGCATCCGCGCCAGGGCATCGTCGACGCGCATGGGCAGGACCGCCGGGGCGCGGGTCGCCAGCCGCAGGATCTCGACGTGGGGGATGGCGCGCAGGGGCCGCAGCACCGCGCCCAGGCGCTCGTTCGAGAGGACGAGGGGGTCGCCGCCCGAGACGATGACGTCGCGAACCTCGGGGTGCGCGCGCACGTACTCCACGCCCTCCTCCACCGCCGCCCGGTCGAACGCTCCCTCGGCGCCCCCGGTGACGCGCCGCCGGGTGCAGTGCCGGCAGTACACCGGGCAGGTGTCGGTGGCCAGGAAGAGGACGCGGTCGGGATAGCGGTGCACCACGGCCCGCACCGGCCGGCGCCGGTCCTCGCCGAGCGGGTCCTCGAGGTCGCCGGGCGCCGCCCGCGCCTCGGCGGGCGAGGCCACGATCTGCATCCGCACCGGGCAGAAGGGGTGGCGGCGGTCCGCGAGCGACGCGTAGTAGGGGGTCGCGGCCACCCGGAAGCGCCCCTCGGCCGCGCGCAGGCCGCGGCGCTCGTCCTCGGTGAGGTCGAGGACGCGGGCCAGGTCGGCGCCGCCGAGCGCGTGGCGGAGCTGCCAGCGCCAGTCGCGCCAGTCGGCCCCGGCGACGCCCGGGAATCGGTCCTGCCAGCGGTCCATGCGCCCCGGGCCTCCGGGAGGCGCGCAAGCTACCCGCGCGCCCCCGCCCCGTCAAATGGGGCGGGGCCCCGGGGCCCCGGCGCCGCGACGCGGCGCCGTCCGCGAACCGCTGGCCCGGCGCCGCCGCCGCGTTAAGTGCTAAGTACGGGGAACGTCGGGCCGCCCGCGGGCCCGGAGGTGACCATGGAAGGCGCAGCGACGACGGCCCAGCGCGAGGACGCCAACCAGGCACCCTCCCCCGAGGGCGCCGACCCGCGTCCGGCGGCGCACCTCCGCGCCCGCTTCCCCCCGGGGCCGCGGTCCGTCTGGTCCGGCGTCCCGGCGTCGAGCTGGGACGACTGGCGCTGGCAGCAGCGCGAGCGCATCACCAGGCTCGAGCAGCTCGAGAAGGTCATCCGCGTCACCGAGGAGGAGCGCCGGGCCTGCATCGAGACCGACGCCGAGTTCCACATGGGCATCACGCCCTACTACGCGGCGCTGATGGACCCCGAGGACCCGGCCTGCCCGGTCCGGCTCCAGTCGGTCCCGACGATGGGCGAGCTCTACTCCTCCCCGGCCGATCTCGAGGACCCGCTGGCCGAGGACCGGGACATGCCGGTGCCGGGCATCACCCACCGCTACCCGGACCGGGTGCTCTTCTACACGACGCACAACTGCCCCGTGTACTGCCGCCACTGCACCCGCAAGCGCAAGGTCGCCGACCCGACGAGCGCCGCGGCGCGCAAGCAGGTGGAGGACGGGCTCGACTACATCGCGCTCCACCGGGAGATCCGCGACGTCGTCATCTCCGGCGGCGACCCGCTCTCGCTCTCCGACGAGCGGCTCGACTACGTCCTGGGCCGCCTCCGCGCCATCCCCCACGTCGAGATCTTCCGGCTGGGCACGCGAAACCTGGTGACGCTCCCGCAGCGCATCACCGACGACCTCGTCCGCATGCTGCGCCGGCACCAGCCGGTCTACGTGAACACGCACTTCAACCACCCCAAGGAGTGCACCGCCGAGGCCTTCGAGGCGGCGCGGCGGCTCGCCGACGGGGGCTGCGCCATCGGGAACCAGATGGTGCTCCTCAAGGGGATCAACGACGACCCCAGGACGGTGATGGAGCTGAACCACAAGCTCCTGCTCATGCGCGTCCGTCCCTACTACATCTACCAGTGCGACCTGGCGAAGGGGATCAGCCACTTCCGCACGCCCATCGAGGCGGGCCGGAAGATCATCCGGGCGCTGCGCGGCCACACCAGCGGCCTGGCCGTCCCCTACTTCGTCGTCGACGCCCCCGAGGGCGGCGGGAAGATCCCCGTGAACCCGGACTACGTCGTCCGCCACGAGGGCAAGAAGTGGGTCCTCCGGAACTACGCCGGGAAGGAGTACACCTACTTCGAGCCCTGAGCCGCCCCCGGACGGGCTCAGGGGGAGCGGGGAGGAAGGCGGATCGCCACCAGCTCGATCTCCACCCGGGCCCCGCGCGGCAGGGCCGCGACCTGGACGGTGGAGCGCGCCGGGAAGCTCCCCTGGAAGCGCGCGGCGTAGGCCTCGTTCATCGCCCCGAAGTCGGCGAGGTCGGCGAGGAAGACGGTGGTCTTCACCACGTCGGCGAAGGTCATCCCCGCGCCGGCCAGCACCGCCTCGAGGTTGGCGAGGACGCGCTCCGCCTGGGCGCGGGCGTCGCCTTTGACGAGCTCGCCGGTGCCCGGGTCGAGCGGGATCTGGCCGGCGGTGAAGAGCGTCGCCCCGGCCGGCCCCTCGACGAGGACCGCCTGGCTGTAGGGTCCGATGGCCCGGGGTGCTCCCGGGACGGCGATGGTGCTCCTGGGCATGGGGTCAGGCCTCCGCCTCGGTCTCCTCGGGCGCGTAGAGCCGCTCCACGCTCAGGACGCCGTCCAGCGCGCCGATGCCCTTCATCACCTCCCGGAGCTGCCGGAGGTCGCCGATGGCGAACTGGAAGGTGTTCACCGCCTTGTCGTCGCCGATGGTCCGGCAGTTCGCGGTGGTGATGTTCATCCCCGCCTCGCTGATGTGCTGCGAGATCGCGGCCAGGACGCCGGGCCGGTCGTCGGTGACGACCTTGATCGACACCGGGCGCTTCGTCTCCGAGGCCCGGTCGCCCCAGGAGACCTGGACGCGGCGCAGCGGGTCCAGCGCCAGCGCCTTCTCGCAGCCGCCGGCGTGGACGGTGACGCCGCGGCCCCGGCTGACGAACCCGACGATCTCGTCGCCGGGCACCGGGTTGCAGCAGCGCGCGAAGCGCACCAGCACGTCGTCGAGCCCCTCGATGCGCACCCCCCCGGTGCCCCTCCCCGCCATCTTGCGGAAGAGCGCGGTGAGGCGCGAGGCCGGCGCCGGCTCGGGCGGCGGCTTCTCGAGCCGCTCCAGGGGCACGAAGCGGCCCAGGAAGTCCCGCGGCGAGACCTTGCCGTAGCCCAGCGCCACCACCAGGTCCTCGCCCTGCTTGTACCCCAGCTCGCGCGCCGCCTTCTCGAGGTCGCCGCTCTTGTCGAGCTTGTGGAGCGTGAACCCGAATCGCCGAAGCTCGCGGTCGGCGATCTCCTGGCCGATCTCCAGGGAGCGCCGGCGCTCGATCTGCCGGACGTAGGAGCGGATGCGGGCCTGGGCCCGGCTGGTCTTCACGAACCCGAGCCAGTCCTTGGAGGGATGGCTCGAGGGGGAGGTCAGGATCTCGACGGTGTCGCCGTTCTTCAGCGTCGAGCGCAGCGGCACGATCTTCCCGTTCACCTTGGCGCCGACGCAGTGCTCGCCGACCTCCGAGTGGATGGCGTAGGCGAAGTCCACCGGGGTGGCGCCGCGCGGCAGGCTCTTCACCTGGCCCCGGGGCGTGAAGACGAAGACCTCGTCGGCGAAGAGGTCGACCTTCACCGTCTCCATGAACTCCTTGGCGTCCGGCATGTCCTTCTGCCACTCGAGGAGCTGGCGGAGCCAGGCGAACTTCTGCGCGTCGCTCCCGGTCACGTGCGGCGGCTTGCCCTCCTTGTAGGCCCAGTGGGCCGCCACGCCGTCCTCGGCGATCCGGTGCATCTC
Organism: Anaeromyxobacteraceae bacterium; assembly: GCA_036555405.1. Taxonomy (GTDB): domain Bacteria; phylum Myxococcota; class Myxococcia; order Myxococcales; family Anaeromyxobacteraceae; genus DATBLK01. The sequence continues at coordinate 176 of DATBLK010000058.1, read as the reverse complement.
GCGGGTGCGGATCTGGATCTCGACCCGCTCCGCCTGCGGCCCCACCACCGTGGTGTGGAGCGACTGGTACATGTTGGGCTTGGGGATGGCGATGTAGTCCTTGAAGCGGCCCGGCACCGGCTTCCACAGGGAGTGGACCAGGCCCAGCGACTCGTAGCACTGGGCCACCGAGTCGA
>DATBLK010000045.1:0-2717 GCA_036555405.1 Anaeromyxobacteraceae bacterium | reverse complement strand
CGCGGGCGCCTCCTCCTCCGGGCCGGGCGGGAGCCCGCCGCGCTCGAGGTGCTGCGGGACGCGCTCGAGGCCGACTCCAGCGGCGAGGTCGCGCTCGCGACCCGCGAGCTCCTCCGCGAGGCGAGCGCTCCTCGCGCCGAGGAGCTCGCCGCGCGCCACGCGCTCCTCCTCGATGCGCTGCAGCGCCGCGCCCGGTCGCTTCACTGCGCCCGCTGCGGCCAGGAGGCGCCGCTGCGCGCCTGGCGCTGCAAGCGCTGCGGTGCCTTCGATGCCTTCGGCGCGGCCTGATCGAGCACTTGACGTGAGTCCCGTCCCGGGCCCGAGCCCGGTTCGGGCGCGGGGTGCGGGCTCGTTCACGGACTCGGGCTCGTTCACGGGATCAGGGGAACCGAGGGGCGCCGGGACGGCTTGCGCCCGCCGCGGCCTGCGGGTAGACACTCCGGCTTCCATGATCCGCGATCTCGTCCGCGAGCTCTTCGACCGGGCGCTGGCGGCCGGCGCCGCCGCCGGCCGGTGGCCTGCGCCCGCCGCGCCCTGGGCGGTGGAGCCGGCGCGCGACCCGCGCCACGGCGACTTCGCCGTGAACGCGGCCATGGCGCTCGCCCGGGGAGCCGGGAAGCCGCCCCGCGACCTGGCGCTCGCCATCGCCGAGGAGGCCCGGGCAGTGGACGACGCCGGCGCCCTGGCCGCGGTCGACGTCGCCGGGCCGGGCTTCATCAACGTCCGGCTCGCTCCCGACGTCTGGCTCCGGGCGCTCGAGGCGGTCGAGCGCGAGGGGGCCGGCTACGGCCGGTCCGCGGTGGGGCAGGGGAGGCGCGTCAACGTCGAGTTCGTCTCCGCGAACCCCACCGGGCCCATGCACGTGGGCCACGGGAGGAACGCCGTGACCGGCGATGCCCTGGCCCGGCTCCTCGACTGGAGCGGCCACGCGGTGACCCGCGAGTACTACGTGAACGACGGCGGCGCCCAGGTGCAGACCCTGGCGCGCTCCGTCCACCTCCGCTACCAGCAGCTCGCCGGGCGGCCGGTCGCCTTCCCGGCCCACGCCTACCCCGGCGAGTACGTCGTCGACGTGGCGCGCGCCATCCGGTCCGAGCACGGCGACCGCTTCCTCGACGCCCCGGAGCACGAGTGGCTCGGCCTCTTTCGCGACCGGGCGGTGGCCCACGTCCTGGGCCTGATCCGCGAGGACCTCGCCGCGCTGGGGGTCTCCTTCGACGTCTGGTCGTCCGAGCGGGCCCTCTTCGCATCGGGGATGGTGGACCGCTTCCTCGCCGACCTCGAGGCGCGGGGGCTCGTCTACCAGGGCAAGCTCCCGCCCCCCAGGTCGAGGAAGGGCCAGCCGTCGGCGGTCGTGGGGGGCGGCAAGCCCCCCGACGCCGAGGACCTCGACGAGGTGGGCGAGGGGAACCTGACGCTGTTCCGCTCCTCGCAGTTCGGCGACGAGGTGGACCGGCCGGTGAAGAAGCCCGACGGCACCCCCACCTACTTCTGCGCCGACATCGCCTACCACTGGGAGAAGCGGAGGCGGGCCGACGCGCTCGTCGACGTCCTCGGCGCCGACCACGGAGGCTACGTGCCCCGGCTGGAGGCCTCGCTGGAGGCGCTCGGCGCATCCCGGCGCGACCTCCGCGTCGTCCTCATCCAGATGGTGAACCTCACGCGCGGCGGCGAGGCCGTGAAGATGGGCAAGCGCGCCGGCAACGTGGTCTGGCTGCGCGACGTCATCGAGGAGGTGGGGCGCGACGCGGTGCGCTTCCTCTTCCTCACCCGGCGGGCCGACGCCCAGCTCGACTTCGACCTCGAGCTGGCGAAGCGGCAGACGCTCGACAACCCGGTCTTCTACGTGCAGTACGGCCACGCGCGGCTGGCGAGCGTCCTGCGCCGGGCGGCCGAGGCCGGCGTCCCGGAGCCGCGCTTCGACCTGGAGGTGCTCCGGGCGCTGCGGCTCGCCGAGGAGGTCGATCTGGTGAAGCGGGTGGTCGGCTTCCCGGAGGCGCTCGCCGGGGCGGCGCTGGCTTACGAGCCCCACCGGATGGCCTACTGGCTCCAGGAGACCATCGCCGCCTTCCACGCCTACTACACCCAGGGGAAGCGGACCGGCGAGCGCGTCATCGGGCTCGACCCCCGGGTCACCGCGGCGCGGCTCTACCTCTGCCGGGCGCTGAAGCAGGCGCTGGCCAACGGGCTCGCGACCCTGGGCGTCGGGGCGCCCGAGCGCATGGAGAGCCCGGCCGGGGTGGAGGACGACTAGTCGGTCCGAGATCTGGCGCTATCGGCCCGCCCGCCTAGAATCCCGCCGGGGGCCCTCCTCGGATGCGACCGAACAGCCGGGTACGCGAGCGTTTCGTCCTGAGCCTCGACGGCCGGCAGGTGGCCGGGGCGGTGCTCCTGGCGCTGGTCGTCCTGGGGGGCGCCTTCCTGCTGGGGCTCGACCTGGGGCGGCGGCTCGCCGTCCACCAGCCGCCGGCGAGACCCGCGAGCCCGCTCGCCGCGCTGGAGCGCCCGCCCGCGACGCCCAGGCCGGACAAGGAGCCCCGCCTCAGCTTCCACGACGCGCTCACCAAGGGGCCGCCGGTGACCGCGGCGCCGGTCGAGGCCCGCCCGCGCCCGCCGCCGCCGTCCCCCGCGCCGCCGCCCCCGCCCCCGGCGGCGGCCCTTCGCGCCGAGACGGCTCCGCAGCCCTCCGGGCCGCGCCCTGCCGAGAAGCCGCCGGC
>DATBLK010000079.1:0-1622 GCA_036555405.1 Anaeromyxobacteraceae bacterium | reverse complement strand
TGCCGGTCTCCACGCGGACCACGAAGGGCACCATCTCCCCGTTCACCGGGATCCTCGCCAGCGCCGCCGGGGGCGCGGCGAACATGGTCGCCGGATCGAACGCCAGGAAGTCGTTGGCGACGCCGTCCCAGTAGAAGTAGTCGACGCGGGTCGCGATGCCGCAGTTCTCGCTGTAGCCGACGGGCGCGGCGCCGACGTCGGGCGCGCCGGACACCTCCGGGAACACGGCGTTGCCGCGGCCGTCCTGGTTGTCGACCAGCGGCTGGCCGAGCCCCGACTCGTAGGTGGCGCAGATGAACGGGTACTGCTTGGGCCCCAGGTGGAGCGGTCCCTCGCTCGCGCCGACGTCGCCGACCCAGAAGCGGTGGCGGTGCTCGGCCGGCCGGGTCGCGCCGCGGACCTCGAGGCCGGCGGCCCCCTGCGTGGCGCCCTGGCTGCCGCACGCCGCGGCGAGCGCCAGCGGCAGGAACAGCGCAAGTCCGGAGCGAGTCCTGTTGCGGGATGGCATGGCCCGTCCTCCTCTGGTTGGTCGCCCGCCCGGGGCCGCGGAGAGCGGCCCCGACCCTCGCGGCGGGCGGAGCTGGGGCACCAGCAGGGCCACATCCGGCGACTCGCCTCAAGCGCCCCGCTGGGCCTCCCCTTTCCAGGGGTGACCTGGCATCCCCTCCCAGGTAGGATGCCCGCGAGGAAAACGTGAAGCTCTACTACGTGCCCCGCACCCGTGCCTCCCGACCCCGCTGGCTCCTCGAGGAGCTGGGCGTCCCCCACGAGCTCGTCCGGCTCGACACCTCGAAGAAGGAGACCCGGACCCCGGAGCACCTGGCCCGCCACCCGCTGGGCCACGTGCCGGTGCTCGAGGACGACGGGATCCGCATCTTCGAGTCGATGGCCATCTGCCTCTGGCTGGCCGAGCGGTACCCGGAGAAGGGGCTCGTCGCGCCGGCGGGATCGGCGGGGCGGGCCGAGGCCTACCAGTGGCTGTTCTACGCCGCCACCGAGCTCGAGCCGCCCCTCCAGGCGCTCTCGGTCCAGGCGCGGAGGCCCGAGCCGGAGCGCGACGCCGCCCGCATCGAGGAGGCGCGGCGCCAGTTCCACGCCGCCGCCGCGGTGATCGAGGCGCGCCTGGCCGGCCGCACCTTCCTCGTCGGCGACTCCTTCTCGGTGGCGGACGTGGTGGTGGGGTCGGTGCTCCTCTGGGGAAGGGTCTCGGCCGGCCTCGACGGCCTCCCGGAGACCGCCGCCTACCTGGCGCGGCTCAAGGAGCGCCCCGCCTGGCGGCGGTCGATCAAGGACTGACCTCGCGGACGTGCCCGGGCCGGTCCTGGGGGCTGCCCTCCGCCGCCAGCGCGGCCTGGGCCGCGCGGAGGAGCGGCGCCGCCGAGACCGGGCTCCCGGTGGCGTGGCGCATCCACTCGTCCGGCGTCACGGCGCCGAAGGACGCCATCCGCTCCACCTCTGCCCCGAAGTCGGCAGCGCCGGCGAGCCTCTCCTCGATCTGCGCCGCGATGAGGTGGCCGATGGGGTAGTCGGGCAGGTAGAGGAAGGAGTGGAGCATGTGGCTGTAGATGGCGAGGAGGGTGACGTCCCGCACGCCGAAGTTCCTGGCGAAGTGCGCGTTCCAG
>DATBLK010000001.1:0-6717 GCA_036555405.1 Anaeromyxobacteraceae bacterium | reverse complement strand
TCTAGCACGCGATCTCGAAGCCTCCGGAAAGCGCAGAGGCGCCTCGCCTGGCGCCGGGGCGAGCGAATTCCCTCCGGAAGGCCGGAGCGGTCGCGCAGGCCCGAGGATCGATCCCTCGTGCGCGAGAGGGGCCTTCCCGCGGGGGGCCGCGTCGCGGAGCGCGCTCGCGGTGAAGACCTGTCAAGGGGGACCCCGAGCGGTATCCGCTCTCCGTCACATCCGACCCGGCCGCTGCCTCCGCGCCGAACCGGCGCCCCCGCTCCTCCTTCTTTGCCTGTCTCCTCGCTCCCGCGCCTTGCCGCCTCGCTCTCCACCTGGAACGCCGGCCGAGATGCGACGAATGATCAGCGCTGAGCGGGGGAGAGGGGAAGTGGGGCCGGCCTCACCAATCGCGTTCGGGCACGCCGCCCGCTCCACCGCCCGCGACCACCAGCGCCACCGCCTCCACGTGGTGCGTCTGCGGGAACATGTCCACCGCCTGCACAGCGGCCACTCGGTAGCCCGCCTCGGCGCAGCCGCGGAGGTCGCGCGCCAGCGTCGCCGGATCGCAGGAGACGTAGACCGCCCGCGGCACGCCCAGCTCGCGAAGGGCCGGCCCGATCCCCTTCGCCCCGTCCCGCGGCGGGTCCAGGAGCGCGACGCCGAAGCGCGGCGCGCCGGGCCCGCGCTCGCGCGCCAGCGCCCGCGCCAGGCCGAGCGCCTCGCCGGCGAAGAAGCGGACCGGCGCGCCCTCGAGGTCCCGGCGCGCCAGCTCCAGGGCGGGCCCCTGCGCCTCCGCCGCCGCCACCGCCCGCGCCCGGCGCGCCAGCGGCCCGGTGAAGTTCCCCGCGCCGCAGAACAGCTCCAGCGCCTCCTCGCCGTCCGGGCGCAGGAGGTCGAGCGCCGCGCGGACCAGGAGCGCGTTCGCGCCCCGGTTCGCCTGCGCGAAGACGTCGGGCCGCGAGCGCTGCGCGCCGGAAGCCGGGTCGCCCGGGACGCGGTCGTGAAGCAGGACCGGCTCGCCCGCCAGGGCGGGCGGCGACCCCTCGGCGAGCAGCACCAGCCCCTTGAGGCCCGGCAGCGCCGAGAGGAGCCGCCCCGCCCGCTCGCGCGCCGCCGGGGTCAGCGCCGGGAGGTGGAGCGCCGCCGATCCCCTCGCCTCGCGCTCCGACCACTCCAGCGCCACCGCGCGCGGCTCGAGACCGGCGGCGAGCAGGGCCGGCCCCGCCGCCTCCCGGAGCGCCTCGAGGCCCGGCTCGAGGAGGTGGCAGGTCCGGACCGGCACCGGGTCGTGCGAGCGCCGCCGGAAGAAGACCAGGCGGCCGAGGCGGCGGTCGAGGTGGAGCCTGGCCCGCGAGCGGTAGCGAAGCGGCCGCGGCGAGGGCACGGCGGGGAGCAGCCGGTAGCTGCCGGGCTCGACCCGCCCCAGCCGGCGCAGCCGCTCCACCAGGCCGCGCTCCTTGGCGGAGAGCTGCGCCCGGTACTCGACGTGGAGCCACTCGCAGCCCCCGCAGCCGCGCTCCGGCCCGTCGGCGACCGGCCCGAAGTGCGGGCAGGGAGGGTCGCGGCGGGCCGGCCCGGCCTCGACCACCCGCAGGAGCGCGGCCCGCCCCGGCCCCTCCCCGGGCTCGAGCTCGACCTCCACGCGGTCGCCGGGGGCGGCGAAGGGCACGAACACGGCCCGCCCGCCGGCTTCCCCCACGCCCTCGCCCCCGGGGGCGAGGCCGTCGATCGTCAGGGCGACGCGCAACCGCTCCCGGTCAGGCCTCGAGGTCCCGGCGCAGCTTCTGGACGAAGGTCTCGATCTTGTCGCGCTTGGCGCCGTCGAGCTCGGTGAACTCCACCGCCATCCCCGGCGCCGCGTTGGCCGGGTTGCCCACCGGCTCGACGCGCTTCACCCGCCCGGCGATGTCGAAGGGGAAGGCGGCGTCGGGGAGCTGGATGATGATCTTCACGTCGGTGCCCACCGGCATGGGCTTGCGGGTGTTGATGAAGATCCCGCCCTGGCTGATGTTCGTGGCCCAGTCCGTGAGGAACGACCCCACGGTCCGGTAGGCCACCGGGATCTCGTGGTGCAGCCGGTGGGAGCGGCGCTTGTTCTCGGCGTCCTGCGACTTCGACATGCGAGCCTCGGGGCCGGCAAAAGCATAGCAGGCGCCACGGGCCCGGGGGAACGCCTACACCGCCCCTTCCCCCGCCACCCGCACCGGTGCGCCCCGGCCCAGGCCCAGCGCCCGCGCCGCGCTCCCCTGGCGGAGGGCGATCTCGAGGCGCCCGGAGCTGCCCACCAGCGCCACCAGCTCCTCCGGCCGCGCCTCGCCGTAGGTCCGCACCAGCCGCGCCGGCCGCCCCCCCACCTCGACGCGCAGCGGGCCGGGCGGGAGCTGCGAGGCCCGCACGCTGGTCAGGAGGTTGCCGAATCCGTCGGCCCCGAGGACGGCGCCGCGGACGACGCCGCCGGCGCTGGTCGCCTCGGGCCAGTCGAGGCAGATCGGGTCCGGGACCGCCGGCCCGAGGCGCGCCGGGTCGCCTCCGCCGGCGAGCCAGGCGGCCACCGGCGCGAAGAGGTCGCGGCCGTGGAAGGTGGCCGACTCCGGCGGCGGCGCCAGCGCCCGGTCGGCGAGCAGGAAGGCGCGGGCGCCGCCGAGGAAGGGGGTGAAGAGGCCGTTGTCGGGACCGACCAGGCGCCGCCCGGCGGCGTCGACGACGCAGAGGGGCCTTCGCTCCGTGCCCACCCCCGGGTCGACGACCGCGAGGTGCACGGCGTGGAGCGGGAAGCGCGGAACGCAGGCCTCGAGGAGGAGCGCCCCGCCGAGGACGTCGAAGGGCGCGACCTCGTGGGAGAGGTCCACGATGCGCACCTCGGGCAGGCGCCCGAGCAGCACGCCCTTCACCTGCGCGGGGTAGCCGGAGCCGGCGCCGAAGTCGCTGAGCAGCGTGACGATCGGCGGCGCCGCGGCCACCCCTACACCTGCATGGTCTTCACGCCGGGACCGACGATGAGCCTCGCCTCGGTGAGCTTCTGGACCGCCTCGGCGGTGACGCCCGGCGCCAGCTCGCGGAGCACGGCGCCGTCGGGGGTGATGTCGACCCAGGCGAGGTCGGTGCAGACCGCGGAGACGACGCGCTTGCCGGTGAGCGGCAGGGCGCACTTCCTGAGGAGCTTCGGCTTCCCCTCCTTGCTGCTGTGTTCCATCATCACCACCACCCGCTTCGCCCCGACGACCAGGTCCATCCCCCCGCCCATCCCCTTCACCATCTTCCCGGGGATGACCCAGTTGGCGAGGTCGCCGTGCTCCGAGACCTCCATGGCGCCGAGGATGGCGATGTCGATGTGCCCGCCGCGGATCATCGCGAAGGACTCGACCGAGGAGAAGTAGGCCGTCCCGGGGATCTCGGTCACCGTCTCCTTCCCGGCGTTGATGAGGTCGGGGTCGATCTCCGCCTCGGTGGGGTACGGCCCCACCCCCAGCATCCCGTTCTCCGACTGCAGCACGACCTCGACGCCCTCGGGGATGAAGTTCGACACCAGCGTGGGCATGCCGATGCCGAGGTTCACGTACCAGCCGTCGCGCAGCTCCTGGGCGACGCGCTTGGCGATCTGCTCGCGCGTGAGGGGCATGGTCAGGACCTCGCCAGGCGGGTGGTGCGCTTCTCGATGGGCTTCTGGTAGTCGCGCCCCAGCACCAGCCGCTCCACGTAGACCGAGGGGACGTGGACGAGGTCCGGGTCGATGGCGCCCACCGGGACGATCTCCTCGACCTCGGCGACGGTGACCCGGGCCGCGCCGGCCATGGCCTGGTTGAAGTTCCGCGCCGTCTTGCGGAAGACGAGGTTTCCCCAGGCGTCGGCCTTCCAGGCCTTCACGAAGGCGAAGTCGCCCCTGATGGGCAGCTCCAGGAGGTACTCGCGTCCGCCGATGACGCGCGTCTCCTTGCCCTCGGCCACCTGGGTCCCCACGCCGGTGGGCGTGTAGAAGCCGCCGATGCCGGCCGCGCCGGCGCGGCAGCGCTCGGCCAGGGTCCCCTGGGGCACGAGCTCGACCTCGATCTCGCCGGAGAGGAACTGGCGCTCGAACTCCTTGTTCTCGCCCACGTACGAGGCGACCATCTTGCGGATCTGGTGCGTCTTGAGGAGCGGGCCCAGGCCCAGGTCGTTCGTGCCGCAGTTGTTGGAGACCACGGTGAGCCCCTTGGTCCCCTTCCTGAGAATGGCGGCGATGAGGTTCTCGGGGTTTCCGCTGAGGCCGAAACCGCCGACGAGGACCGTGGCGCCGTCCTGGAGGTCGGCGATGGCCTCGTCGGCCGAGGGGTAGAGCTTCTTCATCGCCCCTCCGGGCGCTCCACCACCGCCGCCACCGCCTCGCCGCCGCCGATGCAGAGCGCGGCCAGCCCCCGCTTCTTTCCCCCGTCCTTCATCGCCTGGAGCAGGGTCACCAGGATGCGCGCGCCGCTGGCGCCGATGGGGTGGCCCAGGACCACGGCGCCGCCCCGGACGTTGACCGTCCGGCCGTCGAGCCCGAGGAGCCGGTTGTTCGCCAGCGCCACCACCGCGAAGGCCTCGTTGATCTCCCAGAGGTCGACGTCCTGGATCTTGAGGCCCGCCTTTCCGAGCGTCGCCCGCACCGCGTCGTTGGGCGCGATGGTGTACTCCACCGGCTTCCGGGCGGCGCCGCCCCAGGCGGCGAGGCGCGCCAGCACCGTCCGCCCGTCCTTCCTGGCGCGCTCGGCGCTCATGAGCACCAGCGCCGCGGCCCCGTCGTTGATGGAGGAGGCGTTGGCGGCGGTGATGGTGCCGTCCTTCTTGAACGCCGGCCGCAAGGTCGGGATCTTGTCGGGCTTCGCCGTCTTCGGCCCCTCGTCGTCGGCGACGACCACCTTCTCCTTCTTCCCCTCGATCTCCACCGGGACGATCTCGGCCGCGAAGAGGCCCTTCTTCTGCGCCTCCTGGGCTCGGCGCGTCGACTCCAGGGCGTACTCGTCCTGCATCGCCCGGGAGATCCCCTGCGCCGTCGCCGTCTCCTCGGCGCAGGCCCCCATGTGGCGCCCGTCGTAGGCGTCGGTGAGGCCGTCGAGCACCATGCTGTCGACGAGCGACGCGTCGCCCATCCGCGCCCCGCTGCGGATGCGCGCCAGGTGCGGGGCGTTCGACATCGACTCCATGCCCCCCGCGACCACGACCTCGGCGTCGCCCAGCGCGATGGCCTGGGCGGCGCTGATGACGGCCTTGAGGCCCGAGCCGCACACCTTGTGGAGGGTCCAGGCGGGCGTCTTGTCGGGGAGGCCGGCGTAGATCGCGGCCTGGCGCGCCGGCGCCTGGCCCTGACCGGCCTGGAGGACGTTGCCCATCACCACCTCGTCCACCTGCGCCGGGTCGACGCCGGCGCGGGCCACCGCGGCGCGGATGGCGGCGGCCCCGAGGCGGGGCGCGGGGACGCTCGAGAGCGTCCCCATGAAGGAACCGATGGGCGTCCTCGCGGCGCCGACGATGACCACTTCGCGACCGGGCATGGCGACCTCTCCTGGCAGGGACCCGTCCAAGACGGCAGACGGGACCGGACCAACATAGAGGGGGCCGCCGACTTCTTCAACGGACACGTTGCGCCGCCGCCCCGCTCTCCCCTAACCTCCCGCCCCCATGGCCGACGCCTCTCCACTGGTCGCGGTCCACGGCGGCGCCGGCGCGCCCGACCCGTCCGATGCCTCGCCCGCGAGCGGGGCCGCGCCGCGGCTCCAGGGCGTCCGCCGCGCCGCCGATGCGGCGCTCGCCATCCTCTCCCGGGGCGGGAGCGCGCTCGACGCCGTCGAGGCCGCGGTGCGCCTCCTCGAGGACGACCCGACCTTCAACGCCGGCACCGGGGCCTGCCTCGCCGCCAGCGGCGAGGCGGAGCTCGACGCCTCCATCATGGACGGCGCCACCCTCGCCTGCGGCGCCGTGGCCGGCGTGAAGGACGTCCTGAACCCGGTCTCGCTGGCGCGCCGGGTGATGGAGGGGAGCGAGCACGTGCTCCTCGCCGGCGCCGGCGCCTCGGCCTTCGCGCGCGTCGCCGGCATCCCCGCCATCCCCAACGAGCGGCTGGTCACCGCGGCGCAGCGCGACCGCTGGCAGGCCACCCGGGGCAGCGGCGCCACCTGGCGCTTCGGCACCGTGGGCGCGGTGGCGCGCGACGCCGGCGGCCACCTCGCCGCCGCGACCTCGACCGGCGGGATGATGGGGAAGCTCCCCGGGCGCGTCGGCGACACGCCGCTCATCGGCTGCGGCACCTACGCCGACGACGTCCTCGCCGCCGTCTCCGGGACCGGCCACGGCGAGCGCTTCATCCAGCTCACGCTGGCCCGCCACGCCGCCGACCTGGTGGGCGCCGGGAGGTCGGCGCAGCAGGCCGCCGACGAGGCCATCCGGCTCCTCGGGGCCCGGCTCCAGGGCCAGGGCGGCCTCATCGTCGTCGGCCCCACGGGCGCGGCCGGGCTGGCGATGAACACGCCGGCGATGGCGCGGGCCTGGTCGACGCCCGAGGGAAAGGTCGAGGCGGCGGCGTAACCGCTACCGGTGCCGGATCGACCCCGACCCCGACACCGCCGCGGAGACGCCGTCCGCCTTGCCCCACCAGGTGATGTCGCCCGAGCCGTCGACGGCGGCCGAGAGTCGCCCGCCGTCGAGCGTGACGGCGACGTCGCCGGACCCGGAGATGGCGAGCGACGCGCCGCGGGCGGTGAGGCCCTGCGCGTCGACGTCGCC
>DATBLK010000387.1:0-25941 GCA_036555405.1 Anaeromyxobacteraceae bacterium | reverse complement strand
GGCCGCCGCCAGATGGGCGGCGCGCCGCTGCTCGCCGCGCTTGCGCTCGGTGGCGTCGCGCACCAGGCGCGCGTAGCCGACGAGCCTCCCCTCCGGATCGCGCAGCGCCGCCACCGTGACGTGGGCCCAGAAGCGGCCGCCGTCGCGGCGCACGCGCCAGGCCTCGCGCTCGATCGAGCCCTGCGCGGCGGCGTCGGCGAGCTCGCGCTCCGGCACCCCGGCCGCCTGGTCCTCGGGCGTGAGGAAGGCGCGGAAGTGGCGGCCCAGGATCTCCCCCGGGTGGTAGCCGATCACCCGCTGCGCGCCGAGGTTCCAGCTCCGCACCCGGCCCTCGGCGTCGAGCATGTACATGGCCGCGTCGTGCATTCCCTCGACGAAGAGGCGGAAGCGCGCCTCGCTCTCGGCGAGCTGCTCGGCCCGCTCCCCGGCCTGGGCCAGGGCGCGGTCGTAGGCGGCGGAGAGCCGGCGCATCTGGCGGGCGGTGACCACCGCCAGCGCGATGCCCAGGACCAGCGCCACGCCCAGGACCACGTGGGCCGCCTCCTCCGACTCCGGCTCGTGGAGGAGCTCCCAGGCGAAGACGGCCGCGAGCGCGGTGAGCAGCACCAGGAGCAGCGCCGCCGCCCGCCGGACGAGCCGCTGCAGCTCGAGCCTGTCCTCGGCCGATCCCATCCCGGCACGACGAGTAGCAGGAAAAGGTCGTTCCGGCCCCTTGCCCGACGGGGCCATCCGTCCTACCTGTAGGTGGGGGGGCACCCGAGCAGGCCCGGGGCGTTCTCCCTTGATCTGGGTCACCACCGCCGGCATGGTGCCTGCGCGACGATGTGCGGGGGAAAGAGGGTCCGGACGGGTAGACGGCCTTGGACGCCAGCCAGACCATGATCGCCGCCGCCGGGGTCGGCGCCGCGGCTCTCTTCGCCGGCGTGCAGATGGCGCGCCGGTGGGCCCGCGGCCGGTCCGACGAGGCCGCGCTCAAGGAGCTGGAGGAGACCGAGCGCAACGTCGCCCGCTCGCTCCACCCGGTCATCGACCCGGACATCTGCATCGGAAGCCTCTCCTGCCTCAAGGCCTGCCCCGAGGGCGACATCCTGGGCATCGTGAACGGCGCGGCCCGGCTGGTGCACGCCCAGCACTGCGTCGGGCACGGCCGCTGCGCCTCCGAGTGCCCGGTGAACGCCATCACCCTGGTGTTCGGCACCGCCAAGCGCGGCGTCGACCTGCCCGAGGTGAGCGAGTTCTTCGAGTCCTCGCGGCCCGGCGTCTTCGTCGTCGGCGAGCTCGGCGGCATGGGGCTCATCAAGAACGCCATCCGCCAGGGGCTCCAGTGCGCCGACCGGCTCGGGGCGGTGCGCGCCGGGGGGCCGGCCTCCGGCGGCCTGGTCGACGTGGCCATCGTCGGGGCCGGGCCGGCCGGGCTCGCCACCGCCATCGGCGCCACCCACCACGGGCTCACCTACCGGCTCCTGGAGCAGGAGACCATGGGCGGAACGGTGGCCCATTACCCGCGCCGCAAGGTGGTGATGACCGAGTCGGTGACGCTGCCCATCTACGGCAAGTTCGGGAAGAAGCGCATCTCCAAGGAGGACCTCCTCGCCCAGTTCGAGAAGATGATCGCCAGGGCCAACCTGACGGTGGAGCAGCAGGTGAAGGTGGTGGGCATCGACGGCCAGGACGGGGCCTTCACGGTCCAGACCTCGCGCGGTCCGGTGCGGGCGCGCAAGGTGGTGCTCGCCATCGGCCGGCGCGGCTCGCCCCGCAAGCTCGGGGCGCCGGGCGAGGAGCAGGAGAAGGTCGTCTACCGGCTCATCGAGCCGGAGCAGTACATGGGGCAGAAGGTCCTGGTGGTGGGCGGCGGCGACGCCGGCATCGAGGCGGCCTGCCAGCTCGCCGAGGAGTCGAGCGCCAAGGTGTGGCTCAGCTTCCGCGCCGACGCCCCGCGCTGCCGCGAGCCGAATCGATTGAAGATGGAGGCGCTGGGCGCGGCCGGGAAGCTCACCGTCCTCCCGAAGTCGCAGGTGAAGCTCATCGGCGCCCGGCACGTCGACGTCGACGTCGCCGGCAAGGTGGACCGCATCGCCAACGACTTCGTCATCGTCAACGTCGGCGGCGAGCTTCCCACCGAGTTCCTGCAGAAGGTGGGCGTCTCCATGCGCCGCTACCACGGCGAGGCGCCGGGCCAGCCCAAGGGCGGCGCGGCGCACTCCCACGCCGAGGAGCGGGAGGCGGCGGCGAAGCGCAAGGAGCGCCGGCTGGAGGGCATGTTCGCCATCCTGGGCGTGTGCATCCTCTCCTTCCTCGCCTGGCGCGGCTACGACTACTACGTCCTCTCGCCGCTGCAGCGCCTGCGCTCGCCGCTCCACCAGGCGCTGCGGCCGGCGGGCTGGTGGGGGCACGGCGTCGGCATCGTGGCCACCGCCTTCATGCTCTCGAACTTCCTCTACGCGGCGCGCAAGCGCATCGCCTTCCTGTCGGGGCTGTGGGACATGCGGTCCTGGCTGGTGTTCCACATCTTCGTGGGCTTCATGAGCCCGCTGGTCATCGCCTTCCACGCCGCCTTCCAGTCGCGCAACCTCCTCGCCACCGCCACCGCCGTCTCGCTGGTGGTGGTGGTGATCACCGGGATCGTGGGCCGCTACATCTTCGGCCTGGTGCCGGCGGCGGCCGGCCACGCCCTGGAGCTCGAGGAGCTCCAGGCGAGCTTCGTGCGGGCGCGCGCCGAGGTGGAGCCGCTGCTCGCCACGGTCTCCGACCCGGCGCCGGTGAAGCGGCTCTTCGACAGCGTGACCGCGCCCCTCCCGCCCGGGTCCCTGATGCACTCGCTCGTGACCCTCCCGCTCCAGTCGGTCGCCTCCCGCTTCGCCCTCCGCCGGGTGGCGGGCCTCTTCCCCGACGAGGACTCCCGCCGCGAGTTCCGGCGCGACTTCCTCCAGCTCGAGCGGCTGCGGATGCAGATCAGCTTCTACCGGTCGCTGAAGACCCTGATGCGGGGCTGGCGCATCTTCCACGCCTCGCTCGCGAGCTTCCTGGTCCTCGCCATCGCCGCCCACATCGGCGTCTCGATGTGGCTGGGGTACGGGCTCAGGCGATGACGAGGCGGGCACTCCTCGCGTGGGCGCTCCTCGCTGCCGCGCCCACGCGCGCGGTCGACATCTTCTCTCCCGGCGAGCTCTCGAAGCCCCACGCCGGGGTCGAGGGGCTCGCCAACTGCACCAAGTGCCACCCGTCGGGCAAGCAGCTCTCCCAGGAGGCCTGCCTCGCCTGCCACGAGGAGCTGAAGCCCAGCATCGCCGGGGGCCGCGGGTTCCACGGCAACCTCCAGGGCAAGGGCCGCGACTGCTGGACCTGCCACCACGAGCACCAGGGGCGCGACTTCCCCCAGGTGGACTGGGGCCCGGCGGGGCTGAAGGGCTTCGACCACGCCAAGACCGGCTGGCCGCTGAAGGGCAAGCACGCCCCGGTGGCCTGCGAGAAGTGCCACGACGTGAAGCTCATCCGCGACCCGGGGGTGCGCGCGCTCCTCGAGAAGCAGCCCGGGCGCCGCACCTGGCTCGGCGCGCCGCCCGCCTGCGCCGCCTGCCACGCCGACGAGCACCGCGGCCAGCTCGGAACCGACTGCGGGAAGTGCCACGGCGAGCAGGAGTGGAAGCCGGCCCGGGGCTTCGACCACGCCAAGACCTCGTACCCGCTCCTCGGAAAGCACCAGAAGGTGGCGTGCGAGAAGTGCCACCCCTCGGTCGACGACGTCGTGGAGCACGTCGGGCTCCAGCCGAAGAAGCGGAAGTTCCTGCGGATGAAGCCGGTCCACCACCAGTCCTGCCTCGACTGCCACAAGGACCCGCACCTGGGCCGGTTCGGCGAGACCTGCCAGAAGTGCCACACCGAGGCCGACTGGAAGAAGATCGTCGAGGGGCCGATGCGCGACCGCGCCTTCCACGACAAGACCCGCTACAAGCTCGAGGGGGCGCACTTCCAGGTCCAGTGCAAGGCCTGCCACGGCCCCTGGCCCGGCGAGGCGGCGCTCTTCAAGAACGTCCCCTACGGGGCCTGCACCGATTGCCACCTCGACGGCCACGGCGGCCAGCTTCGCGCCGCCCGCGGGAAGGGAATCGAGGCCTGCGAGAAGTGCCACGTGGTCCAGGCCTTCGAGGCGGCGAAGTACGGCCTGGAGGAGCACCGGTCGAGCCGCTACCCGCTCGAGGGGGCACACCGCTCGGTCGCCTGCATCACCTGCCACCAGAGCGACCCGCGCGTCGGCGAGCGCCTCCCGGCGGCGGCCCGGGCCGAGCTCGAGCGCCGGGGGCGGCCGGTGAAGGTCTCGCTGGCGGTGTACGCGGTGGCCGGCGACCTGCAGCGCTGCGAGATCTGCCACGCCGACGTGCACGGCGGGCAGTTCGACAAGCGGGCCGGCGCCAAGGGCTGCGTCGCCTGCCACGAGGTGGCGGCGTTCTCGAAGACCCGCTTCGACCACGCCAAGGACACGAAGTTCCCGCTCCTGGGGAAGCACGCCAGGACGGCCTGCGCCTCCTGCCACCCCGCGGAGCGGACCGCGCAGGGGCCGAGCCGGGCGAAGTACGCGGGCGTCGAGACCACCTGCGCCGGCTGCCACGCCGACGTCCACGCCGCCCAGTTCGCCCGGGCGCCGCGCGAGCCCACCGACTGCGGGCGATGCCATACGAACGACGACTGGAAGAAGCCGCTGAAGTTCGTCCACGAGCCGCCCTTCACCGAGTACCGGCTCACCGGCAAGCACCTCAAGGTGGAGTGCAAGGCCTGCCACCCGGACGCCCGGGTCGGCGAGAAGGTCGCGGTCCGCCGCTACCGGGGCGTCCCCAAGGCCTGCCAGGGCTGCCACGTCGACTTCCACAAGGGGCAGTTCCGGGGGTTCGAGCCGTGAGCCTCCGAGCCGCCGCCGCGACCGCCGTCGCCTGCGCCCTGGCCCTCGCCGCCGCGGCCCCGGCGGCCAGTCCGCCCGCCCGGTCGGACCTCCGGCCGGCCCCGGCGCGCGGCGCCCATGCCGGCGAGACGAGGTGCGACGCCTGCCACTCGACCGAGGCCTGGGGCGGGGTCGACTTCGCCCACGAGCGCACCGGCTTCCCGCTCGTCGGCGGCCACAAGCGAGCCACCTGCAAGCAGTGCCACCCGGTGAGCTTCACGCGGCCGGTCTCCCGCGAGTGCACCACCTGCCACCGGGACACGCACCGCGGCCAGCTCGGCGCCATGTGCCGCAGCTGCCACGACGAGGAGTCGTGGAAGAGCCGGTTCGACGCCGACGCCCACCGCCGCCGCGGCTTCCCGCTCTCGGGCCGCCACGCCTTCATCCCCTGCCAGGAGTGCCACGGCGACCAGCTGAACCGCGGCTTCGCCCGCCCGGTCTCCACCTGCTTCGACTGCCACGAGCGCGATTACCTCCGCGCCGGGGTGGTGGCCATCGACCACGTCGCCAGCGGCTTCGGCACCGACTGCAAGCACTGCCACGGCGCCTTCTCCTTCCGCGACGCCTTCTTCCCGGCCCACGAGAGGTGCTTCGCCGTCGCCACCGGCCCCCACGCCGGCATCCGCTGCCTGGGCTGCCACTCCGTCCTGGGATCGGCGGTGGCCACCGGCACCTGCTCCACGAACACCGCCAACTGCATCAAGTGCCACGACTGCGCCCGGACCGGGCCCAAGCACACGGGCGTGGCCGGGTACCAGTGCTTCGACCGGAAGTGCTACGAGTGCCACCGGTTCAGCACCTTCACCGGTCCGCTCCAGAGGGGATTGAGGAGTCGATGATGCGAACCTCCCCGTACCTCGCCGCCGCCCTGCTGTCGCTCGGGGGCTGCGAGCTTCTCTCGCCCGTCGAAGCGCCCTGGAACACGTACCCGGGCTGGCAGAACCACACGTCCCTGCCGCTCCAGGGCTCGGCGCACGAGCCCGACCCCACCGACCTCACCCGCGTGCAGGGCTGCGACGACTGCCACGGGGGGGACGCCTCCGGCCCGTTCACGAGCTTCCGCCAGTTCGACTGCACCGGCTGCCACGGCGGGTGGCACGCCAAGGCGCTCATGGACAACGTCCACGCCGCCAAGCCTCCGTGCCCCACCCCCCCGGCGAGCGTTCCGGCGGCCCCCGCCGAGGCCCAGTGCTACGCCTGGCGCAGCGACTACTGCCTGAGCTGCCACCAGAAGGGCGAGGCCCTCCTGAACCACGACAAGTTCCCGGTGGGCCCGGGGACGAAGCACAACCGGATCTGCTCCGCCTGCCACGTGAACGCGACCGACCGGGCCAACGTGACCAACGCCGGGCTCCGCTGCTTCGCCTGCCACTCCGACACCTCGGTCTTCCCGCTCCCGACCATCGCCGACCGGCACCGGAGGGCGGGCGCAGTGGTCCTCGACTACCCGGTGACCTTCCCGGCGGCGTCGACGAGCGACTGCCTCCGCTGCCACGCCGACGCCCAGGTGGACCGGATCGCCCAGCACGGCCGCAGGCGCGCCGCCAACGGCGAGTCGGCCGGCCCGGGCGACGGGGACCACTCGACGCACTGCTTCGACTGCCACGACGTCGTGGGCGTCGCCGGCCCGCCGGCGTTGCCCTGGGCCCAGGACTGGAAGAGCGCCACCGGCTGCAACAAGTGCCACAACTGAACCCGGAAGGGACCCCGCGTGAAGCTCGCCCTCGCCGCCGCGCTGCTGCTCGCCGCCGCCCCCGCGGCCGGCCAGGAGGCCGGCAGGAAGGACGAGCCCCCGGCCGCCAGGAAGAAGGCGAGGAAGAGACCACCCGCGCCGCGGGGGAGGGCCGCCCAGGAGAAGGCGAGCGACGACGCGAAGGCGGCCGCCGCGGCGAGGGCGGCCGCGGCCAAGGACGCGGGCCGGAAGCCGAAGAAGCTCATCTCCGACCTCCAGCCGCAGGCGACGTCGGCGCGGCTGGAGGTGCGCCCGGTGGGGGTGCGCCCGCTCGACGCCAGCGGCGTGGTGCGGCACGCGACGCGCCAGCGCGCCTGGCTCGACGCGGGCACGCGCGACGGCCTCGCGGTGGGTCAGAGCCTCGTCCTCCTGCGCCGGGGCCAGCCCTCCGGAACCTGCACCGTCGAGACCGCGGCCGAGCGCAACGCCACCTGCACCGGCCAGGGGGTCCGGGCCGGCGACACCTTCGCGGTGAAGCCGGCCCCGGGCGCCGTGCCGGCGGCGCTGCCGCCGCGGCCCTCGGGCGAGGAGCAGGCGCGCCGGCTCTCCGCCGTCCAGCTCGCGATCGCCGCGCCCGTCGACTTCAAGGGGAAGCCGCGCTCCGAGGTGATCCTGGAGCGGCGCCGGCCCTACGAGGCGGGGGTCGGGCACGCCGCCTGGCTCGCGAGCGATGTCCGCGGCATCCAGGAGGAGACGGTCTGGGCGGTGGTGCGCGACGCCGAGACCTGGAAGGGCGCGCGCCTGAACCTGGACCTCACCGCCGTCCACCGCACCGAGCCGCCCGAGACCACCCGGGTGAAGGCCGGCCACTCCGCCTTCGTCTGGCTGCGCGAGGCGAGCCTCACCCTGGCCGGACCGGACCGGCCCTGGGCGCTGACCGCGGGCCGGGTCCTCCCCTGGCGCATGCCCGGCGGGCCCACCTTCGACGGGGTGCAGGCCGCCTGGCACCCCTCCCGCTTCGCCGAGGTCGGCCTCTTCGGGGGCGCGGTGCCGGCCGCGCTCCTCGGCTCGCCGCAGCTGGACCTGGCCACCGGCGGCGCCTACTGGTCGGCGGAGACCACCCTCGGGACCCGGGCGCTGCTGCGCAGCGAGGGGCGCGTCGCCCTGCTCACGCTGCCCGGCAGCAGGAGCCGCTTCGAGGGCGAGGCGACGGCCCAGGCCTGGGTGGGGAAGCAGCTCGACGTCTCGGCCCAGGCGCGGCTCGGCTTCGGCGACTACGCCGCCCCCGGGAACGTCGACGCCGCCCGCGTCGACGTCTCCTGGCGCCGGCCCGGCCTCCTCTCCGTCTACGGCGGCTGGCGCTACGCCCAGTCGATGGCGCCGGATGCCACCGCGCCGGCCTTCTACCCCGGGAAGACGCGCCACGCCGACGGCGCCGTCACCTGGGAGAGGCTCGGATGGCTCCACGTCCGCGTCGTCGGCGGGGACTTCCGCGACGTCTCCACCGCGATCCGGCGCAGCTGGGTGGGCCCGGAGCTCGCCGCACCGCGCCTCCTGGGGCGCTGGGGCGGCCTGTCGCTCGGCTACGCCGAGGAGCTCGGCTACCTCGCGGGCCGCCACGCCTGGCTGCAGGGCGACTTCCTGCTGCCGCGGACCCACCTCCTCGCCCGCGCCACCTTCGCCATGGACTCCCGCCCCTCGCCGCTCGTGGCCGACAGCGCGGCCGGGCTCACGCTCGGCGCCGCCACCGACCTGGCGAGCTGGCTGCGGCTGCGGCTCACCGCCCTCGCCCGCTACGGCATCCCGCTCTCCGAGGAGGCGGCCTCGCGCTGGGGCGTCTCGGCGTTCGGCGGGCTGGAGGCGCGGTACTGACCTACCCCGGCACCGGCCGCAGCTCCTCGCCGCGCGGCCGCCGCGCCGGGTCGAGCGCATCCTGGCTGCGGAGGGCCGGCTCGCCCTCGGCGGGCCGGAGCCGCTCGTAGGTGCCGTCGGCGCGCAGCCGGCTCCCCTTCACGTTGTCGGCGAGCCCGGTCTCGACGATCCGCAGGAGGCGCTCGCGCGCCTCCGGGTCGTCGATGGGGACGAGCAGCTCGACGCGCCGCAGGAAGTTCCGCGGCATCCAGTCGGCCGAGGAGATGAAGGTCCGGACCCGCTTCCCCTCGCCGAAGACGAAGATGCGGGCGTGCTCGAGGTACCGGTCCACCACCTGGTGGACGCGGATGGTCTCGGAGACGCCCGGCACCCCGGGCCGCAGGCAGCAGATCCCGCGGACGAGGAGGTCCACGGTCACGCCCGCCTGGCTCGCGGCGTAGAGGGCGCGGATCACCTCGGCGTCGACCAGGGCGTTCATCTTGGCGCGGATGCGCGCCGGGCGGCCGGCGGCGGCGTGCTGCGCCTCCTCGGCGACCAGGTCGACGATCCGCTCCTTGAGGCCGTGGGGCGCCACCGCCAGCCGCTTCCAGGGGCGCTTGCCCTCGGGGAGGTCGGCCATCTCCGCCTTGGTGGTGTTGGCGGTGAGCATGTTGAAGAGGGCGCCCACCTCGGCGGCGACGTCCTCGCGGGCGGTGAGGAGCGAGACGTCGGTGTACTGCCGCGCCGTCACCGGGTTGTAGTTCCCCGTGCCCACGTGGACGTAGGAGCGGGAGCGGCCGCCCTCGGCGCGGGCCACCAGCGCCGCCTTGCAGTGGGTCTTGGTGCCGGGGCGGTGCCGCATCTCGTCGCCGGAGGTGTGATCGTAGCCGTAGACCACCAGGGCCCCGGCGTCGCGGAGCTTCTGGACCCAGCCGATGTTGTTCTTCTCGTCGAAGCGGGCCTGGATCTCGAGGAAGACCGCCACCTCCTTGCCGTTCTCGGCGGCGCGAAGCAGCGCCTTCACGAAGGGGCTGTCCTTGCCGGTCCGGTAGAGCACCTGCTTCACGGCCTCGACCGCGGGGTCGTCGGCGGCCTCCTCGATGAGGTTCACGACGGGCTCGAAGGACTCGTAGGGGTGGTGGAGGAGGATGTCCTGGCGGGCGATGGCCTCGAAGATGCTCGACGCCTGGGCCACCGAGGCCGGGACGGTCGGCGGCGGCGGCCGCGGCGCGCGGCGGCGGTCGCCGCGGGTGAGGTCCACCAGCGCCAGCAGGTCCTGGAGGGCCATGGGGCCTTCCACCTCGTAGACGTCGGCGCCGCCGAGGTGGAGCTGGCCGACCAGCGGCTCGGTGAGGCCCCGCGCCGCGCCGGCGGCGAGCTCGAGCCGCACCGGCTCGCCGGTGTCGCGCTCGCGCACGCCCTGCTGGATGGCGGTGAGCAGGTCGCCCCACTCCTCGAGGTCCACCTCCAGGTCCCAGTCGCGCGTCACCCGGAAGAGGGCGGTCTTCACCTCGGGGCTCCCGGGGAAGAGGTCGCCGACGTGCTCGGCGACGAGGTCCTCGAGGAGCACGAAGGCCTTCTCCTCCCCCGCCGGCACGAGCCGGGGCAGCGCCGCCGGCACGCCCACCAGCGCCGTCGCCGCCCCGCCGCGCCGGCGGGTGCCGGGCTTCACGAGGTGCACCGCGATGGTGAGCGACTTGTTGCGGAGCTGGGGAAAGGGGTGGGAGCTGTCGTTGGCGAGCGGGGTGAGCACCGGGAAGACGCGAGCCCGGAAGTTCTCGCGGATGGCGGCGCGCTGCGGGGCCGCCAGGTCCGCCGGCCGGAGGAGGCGAATGCCGTGCTCCCGCTCCAGCGCCGGCTGGATCTCCGCCCGCCAGAGCTGGTACTGGTCCGCGACCATCCGGTGGGCGCGCTCCGAGACCCGCTGGAGCTGCTCGGGGGCGGGCATCCCGTCGGCGGCGGCGCCGTCGACCCCCTCGGCGATCTGCCGCTTCAGGCCCGCGACCCGGACCATGAAGAACTCGTCCAGGTTCGAGGCGGTGATGCCCAGGAACTTGAGCCGCTCGTAGGCCGGCAGGGAGGGGTCGGCGGCCTCGGCGAGGACGCGCTGGTTGAACTCCAGCCAGGCGAGCTCGCGGTTGATGAAGAGGGCGGGGTCGAGGAGGGCGAGCGGGCGCCTGGGCTCGGGCTGGGGGGCGGGGCCCTGGCCGCCGGGGCTCTGGCTGGACTGCGGCACGGGGGGTCTCTTCCCGGGCACGATAGCAGGCCTGGATTGGCCGTACACTCCCGCCGTGCACGGCCTCGCCGCCGACCGCCTGCCCGACGCGCCCGTCCTCGCCGCCATCGACGTCGGCAGCAACGCCGTCCGCCTCGAGCTGGCGCGGCCGCTCGCCGACGGGACGCTGGAGACGCTGCACCAGGAGCGCGACCCGGTCCGGCCGGGCGAGGGGGTCTTCGAGACCGGGTCGATGCCGCGCCCCGTCGCCGACCGCCTGGTCGCCGCCCTGCGGCGCTACGCGGCCCTGTGCCGGCGCGACCGGGCGGTGGTGCGGGCGGTGGCCACGAGCGCCCTCCGCGAGGCGCGGAACTCGGCCGAGGTCATCCGGAGGGTGAAGCGCGAGACCGGGCTCGACCTCGAGGTGGTCTCCGGCCTGGAGGAGGCGCGCCTCATCTGCCTGGGCGTGCTCCGGGGCCGCCCGGCGCGAACCCGGTCGCTGGTGGTGGACATCGGCGGCGGCTCGACCGAGGTGGCGCTGGCGCGGGGCGAGGAGCCGGAGGCGCTCCACAGCGTGGGGCTGGGCGCGGTCCGGCTCACCGAGGTCTTCCGCGCCTCGGGCCGGCTCGGCCGCAAGGGGCTGCGGGCGATGCGGGCCTTCGCCGCCGAGGCCTGCCGCGAGGGGCTCCCGTCCTTCCCGCACCCGCGCCGGGCGCTCGGCAGCTCGGGGACCATCGGCGCGGTGGTCGCCTTCGCCGGCGGCGGGCGCAGCGCCAGCCGGCGCCAGGTGCGGCGCGCCGCCGAGGAGCTCGCCCGGATGTCGCTCGCGGAGCGCCGCCGGCACTTCGACCCGGGCCGCGCCGAGATCGTCGTCGCCGGCGCGGCCATCCTCGAGGCGGTGATGGAGCGCCTGCGCCTCGACGGGGTGCAGGCCGTGGACACCGGCCTGCGCAACGGCGTCCTCGTCGACCTGGTGCGGCGGGCCGCGGCCCGCGAGGACCGGACCGCCGCCGAGGCGGCGCTGGCCCTGGGCCGGCGCTTCGGCTTCGACGAGCGGCACGCCCTCCAGGTCGGCGCCCTGGCGGTGACGCTCTTCGAGGACCTGGCGCCGCTCCACCGGCTCCCGGCGGCGGCGCGGCGCGTCCTCGAGGCGGCGGCGGTGCTCCACGACGTCGGCGTGGCCGTCGCCTTCCACCGCCACCACAAGCACACCTGGTACATCGTGGCCCACGCCGACCTCCCCGGCCTCGACGCCCGCGAGCGGGCGATGGCGGCGCTGGTGGCCCGTTACCACCGCCGCAGCCTCCCCGACGCCCGGCGCCAGGACCTCGCCCACCTCGCCCCCGCCGAGCGAACGGCGCTGCGCCGGCTCGCCGCGCTCCTCCGCGTCGCCAACGCCCTCGACGCCTCCCACCGCCAGGCGGTGCGGGCGCTGCGCGCCTCGGTCCGCGGCGGGCGCGTGCTCCTGCGCCTCCGCGTCCGCGGCCCGCTCGACCTCGAGCTCTGGGACGTCGCGCGCGAGTCGGCGCTCTTCCGCGAGGCCTTCCGCAGGAGGATCGAGATCTCCCTTCGCTAGGCGGCCGGGGAAGGACGAGCGGCTGCTGTGGAGGATCGGGACGCGGGTCCCGTGTCCTGGGGAGCGATTCCCCGGTGGGCTCGGGGGCCTCGTCCCCCAACCACCCGGGATCACGGTGCGGGCCGGCGGGCACGGGGCTTGCGAAGCTCGTGCGCTCCCCAACAAGGCGGGCGCTCAACCTCGCCCGCGTTCTCGAGAGAAAAGGGAGTCCACGCCATGAAGAAGATCCTCGCGGCCCTCGTCGCTTTCGCGTTCGTCGCCGCCGCCCCCGCCTTCGCCGCCGAAGAGGCCAAGGCCGAGGCGCCCAAGGCCGAGAAGAAGGCCGAGAAGAAGGCCAAGAAGGCGAAGAAGGCCGAGAAGAAGGCCGAGGAGAAGAAGGCCGACGCGCCGAAGTAGCTCGGTCGCTTTCCCTGGAGCTCCGGCCGGCCGCGGCGACGCGGCCGGCCTTTTTTTCACCCTCCCACCCAGCCCGAACGCCCCGGCCGGGGCGTCCGTCCCGCACACCGTCACGCCGGACGCCGGAGCGGGCCCCCGTGACGGAGCAAGGCCAGGCGCGCAAGCGCGCAAGTAGAGAAGATCCCCGACGCCGGCTCGGGCTCGTCCACGAGAGCCGCGCGATCTCGAAGAGAGCCTGAAATAGTACGGCCGCGGCCGCGTTGGGAGCGCGACAGGGTGACCATGGACCTCCGGACCTTCGCCGACGTGTTCACGGCGCCCCCGCGCGGCCTGGCCGCCGCCGCCGATCGGCGAAGCGTGGCGGCGCCGCTCCTCGCCGCCACGGCCGCGGCGCTGGTCTTCGCCGGCGCCCTCGTTCCGCGTCTCGACCCGGGCCGCGCCGCCCTCGAGCAGCTCGAGCGGTCGGGCAAGGTGGCCGAGCTGACGCCGGCGCAGCTGGCGGACGCGCTCGCCTCCGCCCGGAAGATGGGGGCGGTCATGGGCTGGGCCGGCGCGGCGCTCGGCCCCGCCGCCGTGGCGCTCGCCACCGCGCTCTTCCTCTGGGTGGGGCTCCGCGTCGCCGGCGCGCGCCCCGCCTTCGCGCCGGCGCTCTCGGTCGCCGCCTGGTCCGGCCTCCCGGTGGCCCTGGGTCGGCTCCTCGGCGTCCCGGGCGCGCTCCGCGCCGAGGCGGTCGCGCCCGGCGACGTGGCGCGCCTGCTGCCCTGGAACCTGGCGCACTGGATCCCGGAGACGACGCGCGGCCCCGCGGCCGCGCTCGCGGCCTCGGTGGACCTCTTCGGCCTGTGGGGCCTCGCCCTCCTGGTGGTCGGCGCCGCCCAGGTGGCCGCGGTGACTCGCCCCCGCGCCGCCGCCGTCGTCCTCTCCCTCTGGGCCGCCGGCGCGGCCCTGGGCATGGCCGCCGCCGCCGCGGTCCACTGACCCCATGCGAGCCCTCCCCGCCCTCCTCGCCGCCGCCCTCGCCCTCCCGGCCGGCGCCGCCCCGCTGACGCTCGACGAGGCCCTGGCGGTCGCGGCCCGGAACAACGGCGACCTCGGCGTCGCCCGCGCGGTGCGCGACGCCGCCGGGGTGGACCTCTACCAGAGCTACGCGGGCGTCCTCCCGCGCCTCGACCTCGCCGGCGGATCCGGCCGCCGCTTCATCGCCGGCCAGAGCTCGGTGCAGGTCGTCCCCAGCCTGGTCCGCGACTCCTCCGGCGCCATCGTCGACGTCACCTTCGCCTCGCAGGTCGTGCCCATCCCGGCCATCGACTTCGCCGACCACCAGCTCGGCCTCACCCTGCGCTGGACCCTCTTCGACGGCCTCTCGTCCTGGCGCGGCATCGGCGCGGCCCGGGAGCGGTCCCGCGCCGCCGACCGGCAGTACGACGAGTCGGTGCTCCAGATCTCCTTCGAGGTGTCCCGGCGGTTCTACGACGTCGTGAAGCAGGAGCGCATCCTGGAGGTCCGCAGGGAGACGGCCGCCCGGTCCGAGGACCTGGTGGGTCGCGCCGACGCGCTGTTCACCGCGGGGCGCGGGTCCCGGGCCGACACCTTCGCGGCCCGGGTGAACCTCGGCAACGACCGCATCGCCGTGGAGACCCAGCGGGCCGAGGTGGAGCGCGCGCGCGCCGACCTGGCGCTGGCCCTGGGGCTGGATCCCGACGCGGCGACCGGGGTGGTGCCGCCGGCGCCGGTGTCGGGGCCCGGGATCGGCGACGCCGCCGACCCGCCGCCCCTCGAGGCCCTGGTGGCGCGGGCCGGCGCCGGACGGCCGCTGCTGGCGGCGCGCCGGGGCGCCGTCGCCGCGGCCGACCTGGACGCCGGCCGGGCGCGGGGCGGCTACTGGCCCGTCCTCGGCCTGGAGGGGATCTACCAGCGCCAGAGCACCGACCTCACCGGACGGGGCGGCGTCCTCGGCGACCTCTCCCGCCAGTACACGGCGCTCGCCCGGGTGACGTTCACCTGGAACCTCTTCCAGGGGCGCGAGACGCTCTCCGCGGAGCAGCGCGCCGCGGTCCAGGCCCGGCGCGCCCGCGTCGAGTCGGAGCAGGCCGGACACCAGGTCGCCGCGGAGATCGCGCGCGCCCGCGCCGCGGCCGTGGCGCTCTCGCGGGCCGCCGCCCTGGCGCAGGACAACCAGGTGGCCGCCGAGCAGGGGCTGGCGCTGGCCCGCGAGCGGCTCGAGGCCGGCGCCGCCACCCAGCTCGAGGTCCGCGACGCCACCGTGAAGCTGGCGGAGGCCAAGCTCGCCCTGGTCGCCGCCCTCGTCGACCACGCCGTCGCCCGCGCCGACCTGAACCGCGCGGTCGGGGGCACGCTCTAGGGGATCCCATGGAAACCGCCCGCCAGGCTCCCGCACCCGCTTCCCCTCCCGCGCCCGTGGCCGCGGTCCCGGCTCCGGCGCCGGTCCGCATGGGCTGGGGCCGCCGCGCCGTCGCCGGCCTCTTCGCCCTGGCCATCCTGGGCCTGGTGTTCGCCTCGCTGCGGCCGCGCCCCCCGCCTCCCGCGGGCGTCCAGCTGACCACGGCGCGGCGCGCGCCCATCACCCGCAAGGTCACCGCCGCCGGGAAGCTCCAGGCGGCGACCCAGGTGAAGCTGTCCTCGAACCTGTCCGGCGACCTCCTGGAGCTGCCGGTCCGCGAGGGCGACCGGGTGAAGCGCGGCCAGTTCATCGGCCGCATCGACTCGCGCCGCTACGCGGCCCAGGTCCGCCAGCAGGAGGCCAACCGGGCCACCGCCGCCGCCGACCACGCCGCCGCCCGGGTGCAGGTGAGCCTCCTCGCCGGGGAGCTCGAGCGGGTGAAGCGGCTCGCCGCCGGCGGCAACGCCAGCCAGGCCGAGCTGGAGCGGACGACGAACGACCTCCGCGCCGCCGAGGCCCGGGCCCAGGCCGCCGCCGAGCGCATCGCCCAGGCCGACGCCGCCCTCTCCGAGGCCCGTCACCTCCTCTCCATGACCACGCTGCTCTCCCCCATCGACGGCGTCGTCACCTCGCGCCAGAAGCAGGTGGGCGAGCGGGTGCGCGGCTCGGACTTCAGCGAGGACGTCATCGTCATCGTCGCCACCCTCTCCTCGATGGAGATGAAGGTGGAGGTGGGCGAGCAGGAGGTGGTCCACCTCCACGAGGGAGACCTGGCCGAGGTCGAGGTCGACGCCCTCCCGGACCGGAAGTGGCCCGCCCAGGTGGTCGAGATCGCGAAGAACGCCAACGTCCGGAACCCCAACACCGAGCAGGAGGTGACCACCTTCCCGGTGCGGCTGGCGCTGACCGCGCCGGTGCCGGGGGCGCTGCCGGGGATGAGCGGCCAGGCGGGCATCTCCACCGAGACGCGCGCCGACGCGGTGGTGATCCCGCTCCAGGCGGTGACCGTCCGTCCCGAGAAGGAGCTGAAGGGCGGGCCCGCCGCCCGGGCGCCCGAGGGCGCGCTCCCGCCTCCGCCCGGCGCCCAGAAGCAGCGCCGGGAGGCGATGCGCAAGGTGGTCTTCGTCGTCGAGAAGGGCGTCGCCAGGGTGCGACCCGTCGAGACCGGCCTCGCCAGCGAGACCGAGATCGAGATCGCCGAAGGGCTCCAGGAGGGGGAGCAGGTCGTCGAGGGGCCCTACAAGGTGCTGGCCCGGGAGCTCGCGGACGGGAAGACGGTGAAGCCGCTCCAGGAGGGGGCCAAGGTCCCGTGATCTCTCCCACCCCCGAGGCCCCGCTGCTCGCCCTCGCCGGGATCACCCGCCTCTACCAGGTGGGCTCGGAGACCGTCCGGGCCCTCGACGAGGTCTCCTTCGAGGTCCGGCGCGGCGAGTGGCTCGCGGTGGTGGGCCAGTCGGGCTCGGGGAAGTCGACGCTCATGAACATCCTCGGCTGCCTCGACACCCCGACCGCCGGGACCTACCGCATCGACGGGCGCGACGTCCGCGGCCTCGAGGACCACGAGCTCGCCGACCTCCGCAACCGCGCCATCGGCTTCGTCTTCCAGACCTTCCAGCTCCTCCCCCGCTCCACCGCGCTCGCCAACGTCGAGCTGCCGCTCGTCTACCGCGGCGTCCCGCGCCGGGAGCGCAGGGCCCGGGCCGAGGGGGCGCTCCGCTCCGTCGGGCTCGCCGACCGGATGCACCACCGGCCCAACGAGCTCTCCGGCGGGCAGCGGCAGCGGGTCGCCATCGCCCGGGCGCTGGTCGGCGAGCCGGCCCTGCTGCTCGCCGACGAGCCCACCGGCAACCTCGACAGCGCCACCGGCGACGAGATCGTCCGGCTCTTCGGCGAGCTGCACCAGCGGGGGCACACCATCATCCTCGTCACCCACGAGCCGCGCCTCGCGGCCCGCTGCCCGCGCGCCATCCGGCTCATGGACGGCCACATCGTCGCCGACGGCGCCGGGCGCGAGGTGGCGGCGCTGGGCGGCCCCCAGGCGGTGACCGCGTGACCGGGGCGCGCCGGGCGCTCGCCGAGGCGCTGGAGGCGGTGCGCATCGCCCTGGGCGCCCTCGCCGGACACCGGCTCCGCAGCGCCCTCACCACCCTGGGCATCGTCATCGGCGTGACCACGGTGATCGCCATCGTGGCCATCATCCAGGGGCTGAACCGGAGCTTCGAGGCCCAGGTGCAGGTGCTCGGGGCCCACACGCTCTACGTCGACAAGTGGAAGTGGCTGAACCTCTCCGGCGACTGGTGGCAGTACCGGAACCGGAGGCCCATCGGCCAGCCGGAGCTGCAGGCCATCCTCCGCGAGTCGCGGCTGGCGGTGGCCGCGGCCCCCTCCACCTGGAGC
The DNA here is from genome assembly GCA_036555405.1 of Anaeromyxobacteraceae bacterium. Taxonomy (GTDB): domain Bacteria; phylum Myxococcota; class Myxococcia; order Myxococcales; family Anaeromyxobacteraceae; genus DATBLK01. The sequence goes on along the minus strand of DATBLK010000387.1, from coordinate 8,500 downwards.
CGCGCCACCGTCGCCCGGGGCGACCGCGAGCTCACCAGCGTCGCCGTGAACGGCACCTCGAGCGAGTACCTGGCGGCGAACGGGGGCGCGGTCCGCGCCGGGCGCTTCCTCGTCGAGGGCGACGCCGAGCTGGCCCGGCCCTCGGCGGTTCTCGGCACCGACGTCGTCGACCAGCTCTTCCCCGGCACCGAGCCGGAAGCGGTGGTGGGGCAGCGCATCCTGGTCTCGGGCAAGCCCTTCCAGGTGGTCGGGCTCATGGAGAAGCGCGGGCGCTTCCTGGGGATGGCGCTCGACAACAACGTCCTCGTCCCCTACACCACCTTCCGCCAGCTCTTCGGCGCGCGCCGCTCCATCTCCATCGCGGTGGCGGCGGCCCCGGGGAAGCTCGGCGAGCTCGAGGACGAGCTCACCAGCATCCTCCGCCGCGTGCGCCGCGTCCCGCCGGACCGGCCCGACGACTTCACCCTCAACCGGCAGGAGCAGTTCCTCAAGGTGTACCAGGGGCTCACCGGGGCCCTCTACGGCGTGGCCGTGGGGGTGGGGCTCATCACCCTGGTGGTGGGCGGCATCGGCATCATGAACATCATGCTGGTCTCGGTCCACGAGCGGACGCGGGAGATCGGCGTGCGGCGGGCGCTGGGGGCGCGGCGCTCCACCATCCTCGTCCAGTTCCTGGTCGAGTCTGCGGTGGTGGCGGCGCTGGGCGGCGCGCTCGGCACCGGGCTCGGGCTCGCCGCGGCGCAGCTCGTCGCCCTGGCGACGCCGCTGGCGGCGGCCGTCACCCCCTCGGCGGTCGCGCTGGGGCTCGGCTTCAGCGCCGTCACCGGGCTGGCCTTCGGCTCCTGGCCCGCCTGGCGCGCCGCCCGGCTCGATCCGGTGGAGGCGCTGCGCTGGGAATGACCTCGCTGCTCGACACCGTGGCCATGGCGCTCTCGACGCTGCGGGCGAACCCGCTGCGATCGCTGCTCACGCTCCTGGGCATCGTCATCGGCGCCTCCACGGTGGTGGCGATGATGGGGCTCACCGAGGGGCTGCGACTCAAGGTCACGACCGACCTGGCCATGCTCGGCGCCGCCTCCTTCCAGGCCCAGAAGTGGCCGCCCATCAGCTTCGGGGACGGGAACCGGCAGAAGTACAACCGCCGCAAGGACCTGACCCGCGAGCAGGGCGAGGCGATGCGGGGCCTGCCCCACGTGGCCCACGTCTCCATCGAGGCCTACCCGGGCGGCCCGGAGCGCGTCTGGACGAAGGACCGCGCCACCCGGCCCAACGTCACCGTCGGCGGGGTCGTCCCGGACTACGAGTACGCCAACGCCGTCGCCGTCGCCCAGGGGCGGTTCATCTCCGAGGTCGACCTCTCGCTCGGCCGCCGGGTGGCCTTCGTCGGCTCCGACGTCGCCGACCTCCTCTTCCCGGGCGAGCCGGCGCTGGGCAAGGAGATCCGGATCCGCGCCGCCGCCTTCACCATCGTCGGCGTGGCCGAGCGCCTGGGCACGGCGCTGGGCATCGAGTCGCGCGACGGCTTCGCCCTCATCCCCATCACCTCCTACGACCAGGTCTACGGCCGGCCCAAGAACCACAACATCGCGGTCCAGGCGACGAGCGCCGAGGAGGTGGGCCAGGCCATCGACGCGGTCGTCACCCAGCTCCGCAAGATGCGCAACGTGCGGCCCGGGGACGAGAACGACTTCGAGATCTTCACCAACGACTCGATCTCCGAGACCTTCAACAACATCGCCGCGATGGTGGCTGCGGCCACCTTCGGCGTCTGCGCCCTGGCGCTGCTGGTGGGCGGCATCGGCATCATGAACATCATGCTGGTCTCGGTGACGGAGCGGACCCGCGAGATCGGGGTCCGGATGGCGCTCGGCGCCCGGCGGCGCCGCATCCTCTCGCAGTTCGTCGTCGAGGCGACCGCCCTCTCCTTCCTCGGCGGCATCCTCGGCGTCCTCCTCGGGGCCGCACTCGCGGTCGGTGCCCGGGAGATCTACGGCGTTCCGGCGAGCATCCCGGCCTGGGCGGTGGTACTCTCGCTCGTCTCCGCCTCCGGCTGCGGGCTGCTCTTCGGGATCTACCCGGCGGCCCGCGCCAGCCGGCTCGACCCGGTCGAGGCGATGCGGGCGGAGTGACCCCGGGCGAGGACGAGTGGACCCACAGAAGGTGAGGCGGGAGATCAAGGGCTGGACCTGGACCATCCTCGCGGTGCTGGCCTTCCGCACCTTCCTCTTCGAGGCGGTCTACATCCCGTCGGGCTCGATGATCCCGACGCTGGAGATCGGCGACTACGTCATCGTCGAGAAGTGGGCCTACGGGGCCCGCCTGCCCTTCACCGAGACCGCGCAGGCCGCCTGGTCGAGCCCCAGGCGCGGCGACATCGTGGTGCTCCTGGCGCCCCCGGGGAACCCGCGCTCCGACGACCTCATCAAGCGGGTGGTGGGCGTCGCCGGCGACACCGTCGAGATCCGGGACGGGGCCCTGATCCTGAACGGGAAGCCGGTGCCGCGCCGGACGCTCCCCGGGCCGTGCAGCTACTGGGACAAGCCCGAGGGTGGCAACTTCAGGGAGCAGCCCTGCCTGGCCTTCGAGGAGCGCCTCGAGGAGCACGTCTACAGGAGCTACTGCGGCCCGGGCGTGCCCTGCGGCGACGTGCCCTCGCAGGTCGTCCCCCCGGGCCACGTCTGGCTCGCCGGCGACCACCGCGACCGCTCCGCCGACAGCCGCGTCTTCGGCCCGGTGCCGGTCGGCCGGGTGAAGGGCCGGGCGCTCGTGGCCCTGGTCTCCTGGGGACCGGACGGCCCGCGCTGGAACCGGCTGTTCCACGGGGTGAAGCACTGAGGCTGGGCGACAACCGACGCGAGCGCTCGAGCCGTCCGGCTCGTGCGCTTACCTCACCCGCACGACGCGCACCTGGACCAGCCCCCGGCCGAGGATGCCGAGCCGCCGGGCCGCTTCCCGGGAGAGATCCACCACCCGCCCCTCGACGAAGGGGCCGCGGTCGTTCACCCTCACCCGGACCTTGCGGCCGTTCTGGAGGTTCGTCACCTCCAGCCGGGCGCCGAAGGGATGCGAGCGGTGGGCGCAGGTGAGGCGCCGGGCGTCGTAGGGCTGGCCGCTGGCCGTGGGGCGCCCCTGGAGGTCGTCGCCGTAGTAGCTGGCCAGGCCGGTCTCGGACCGCGGGCCCGCCCCGGCGCGGCCGCCGGCGCAGGCCGCGAGGGCCAGCGCGGCGGCGAGGGCGGCTCGGGGCGGGGCGGGCACGGGGCCGCGGAAGCGAGCTACCCCTTCGCCTCCTCGGCGGCGAGGACCTGGCGCAGGGCGGCGGCGTCGGGGGCGGCGAGCGCCGCCTCGCGGAAGGCGGCGGACTTCAGCATCCGGCTCACCCGCGCCAGGGCCTGGAGGTGCTGGCCGGCGCTCTGGTCGGGAGCCAGCAGGGCGACGAAGAGCCGGACCGGCCGGCCGTCGACGGCCCGGAAGTCGACGCCGGCGCGGGCCCGGCCGAAGGACGCCGCCAGCGCCGCCAGGCCGGCCACCCGGGCGTGGGGGATGGCGACGCCGTCGCCCACCCCGGTGGAGCCGAGCTTCTCCCGCTCCGCCAGCGCCGCGACCAGCCGGGCCGGCTCCATCCGGTGGGCCCGCGCCACCGGGGCCGCGAGCTCGGCGAGCACCGCGGCGGGCGTGGACCCGGCGATCTCCAGGACGCCGTCGGGGACGAGGAGGTCGGCGAGCGACATGGGCGGCCGATTCTGCGCCACCGGTCGCCGCCGGGCAACGGCTCAGCTCCGCCGCGCCTCGATGAGCCCCAGGTTCCCGTCGTCGCGGCGGTAGACCACGTTGATGGCATGGTCGCGGGCGTTCTGGAAGACGAAGAAGCCCGCCTCGAGGAGGTCGAGCTGCAGGATGGCCTCGTCGAGCGACATGGGCTTCGCCTGGAAGGTGGTGCTCTTCACCACCCGCTCGCTGGGGAGCCGCTCGGCGGCGAGGACGTCGTGGCGCACGTCGAGCGGCTTCCAGCCGTTCGCCGGGACGGCCAGCTTGTGGTTCTTCAGCTTCTCCTTGTGCTTCTTGAGCTGCCGCTCGATCTTGTCGGCGGCCTGGTCGATGGAGGCGTACATGTCCTCGCTGCGCCCCTGTCCGCGGACGAGGAAGGGGCCGGCCTTCAGGGTGACGTCGGCGTGGTGCCGGAGGTTCTCGACGTAGAGGACCACGTGGGCCTCGCTGGCCCGGTCGACGTAGCGCTGCACGTGCTCCACCTTGTCGCGCGCGTGGGCCTTGAGTGCTTCGGTGGGAACGAGGTGCCTGAAGGTGATGTTCACCTGCATGAACCGCCTCCTCTGGTCTTGCCCCGAGAACAGCTCGGCCGCGGTCCGCTGTTCCCGGGGTCGGGAACCGCGGAGGCCGCGGCCGATGTGAAGCTGGGCGTCATGCCCGGGAGCATCATAGCACCGGGCCCACCGCCGGGGTCCCGTCCCGGGATCCGGGGCCACGCCGGAAGCCACGTGATCCCGGGGTGTTCCGGGAGGACACGGAAGGGGCCCGCCCGATCCTCAGAACATCTTCTTGCGCTTCGACGAGGGCAAGATGCCGAGCACCTCGCGGTACTTGGCGACGGTGCGGCGCGCGATCTCGATTCCCTGGCCGCGCAGGATCTCGACGATCCTCTGGTCGGAGTGGGGGTGCTTGGCGTCCTCGGCGGCCACGATCTGGCGGATGTGGTTCTTCACCGCCTCGCTCGCGATCTCGTCCCCGCCGGTGCGGTTGATGGCCGAGTTGAAGAAGAACTTGAGCTCGTAGATCCCCTGCGGCGTGTGCACGTACTTGTTGGTGGTCACCCGCGACACCGTCGATTCGTGCATGCCGATGTCCTCGGCGACGTCGCGGAGGATGAGGGGCTTGAGATGGGCGATGCCCCGGTCGAGGAAGTCCCGCTGGAACTTCACGATCGACTCGGTGACCTTGTAGATGGTCCGCTGGCGCTGGTGGATCGAGCGGATGAGCCAGACGGCGCTGCGGAGCTTGTCCTGGATGTACTCCTTCGCCTTGCCCGCCTGTCCGCTCTTCAGGGCCGCCCGGTACATCCCGCTGACGCGGAGCTTGGAGAGGCCGTCGTCGTTCAGCACGGTGACGTAGCGCTCGCCCATCTTGTGGACGTAGACGTCCGGGGTGATGTACTGCGGCTCCTCCGCGGTGAAGGAGCGGCCCGGCTTGGGCTCGAGGCGGGAGATGATCTTGACCGCCTTCACCACCTCCTCGACGGGGATGCGGAGGTCCTTGGCGATGGCCTGGTAGTTCTTCGACTCCAGGTGCTTGAGGTGCCGCTCGATGATGGAGACGATCTCGGGCGTGTCGGCGTTGATGGTCCGGACCTGGATGAGCAGGCACTCCCGCAGGTCGCGGGCGGCGACGCCCAGCGGGTCGAAGGTCTGGACCTTCGCGAGGACGCGCGCCGCGAGCTCGAGCCCGACGCCGGCCTCGAAGGCGACCCGCAGGAGCGGGTCGCGGCTGGCCCCGTCCTCGCCCTCGCCCTCCACCTGCGGCATCTTGAAGTAGCCGTCGGCGTCGACGTTGCCGATGATCAGCATCGCCACCTGCTCCTCCTCGGGCGCGAAGTTCGAGAGGCGGAGCTGCCAGAGGAGGTGGTCGAAGAGGTCGGCCTTCTTCGTGAGGGTGGCCTCGTAGCCGGGGAGCTCCTCGTCCGAGAGCCCGCGGTTCGAGGGGGCGGTGTGGCCCTGCAGCTGGTAGTGGTCGAGGTACTGGTCCCAGTCGATCTCGTTCGCCCCCTCCTCGCCCTTCACCTCCTCCGACTTGTCCGGCTCCTTGGCCTGGGGCGCCGCCTCCTCCTCCCGCTGCTCCGCCGGGCTCGCCCCCTCCGCCGGGCGGTCCTCCTCGGCGTCGGCCGCGTCCTCGAGGAGCGGGTTCTCGGTCATCTCCTGGCGGACGAGCTCCACCAGCTCCATCCGCGAGAGCTGGAGCAGCTTGATGGCCTGCTGCAGCTGGGGCGTCATCACCAGCTGCTGCGTCATCCTCAGGCTCTGCTTCAGCTCCAGGCTCATGCGCGCCTCGCCTCGTGCCCGACCTCGAGCCGGAAGCGCTCGCCCAGGTACACGGCCCGCGCCCGCTCGCTGGCGGCGATGGCGGCCGGCGTCCCCTCCTCCAGGATGGTCCCCGCGTTCAGGATGTAGGCGCGGTCGCAGATGCCGAGCGCCTCGCGCACGTTGTGGTCGGTGAGGAGCACGCCGATGCCGCGGTCGCGAAGCCCGGCGATGAGCCGCTGGAGCTCGGCGACGGCGATGGGGTCGACCCCGGCGAAGGGCTCGTCGAAGAGGATGTGGTGCGGGTCGGAGAGCAGGCTGCGCGCCACCTCGGCGCGCCGCCGCTCGCCGCCGGAGAGCGTCTCCCCCAGGCTGTCGGCCACCTTCTCGAGCCGGAACTCGGCGAGCAGCGCCTCGGCCCGGGCCTCGCGCGCGGCCCGGGCGTGCCCCAGCGCCTCGAGCACCGCCGTGAAGTTCCGGCGCACCGTGAGCTTGCGGAAGATCGACGCCTCCTGCGGAAGGTAGCCGACGCCGCGGCGGGCCCGCAGGTGCATGGGCAGCCGGGTCAGGTCCTGCTCCCCGAGCCGGACCGATCCCGCGTCCGGGGCCACCAGCCCCACCACCATGTTGAAGCTCGTCGTCTTCCCGGCGCCGTTCGGCCCGAGGAGCCCCACCACCTCGCCCGGCCGGACGTGGAAGGAGACGTCGTCCACCACCCGGCGGCGCCGGTAGCTCTTCACGAGCCCCTGGGCGCTCAGCAGCCCGTCGCCCGCCGCCGTCATCGGGGCGCCCCCGGCCGCCGGCCGAGGGGCAGCTCCTTCCCCGGCTCCTCCACCAGGGTCCCCTTGGCGCGCGTCAGCGTCACCCGGTCGGCGTCGAGGTCGTAGACCAGCTCCTCGCCGGCCATCACCGACCGGCCGTCGCGGATCTGCGGGCTCCCCCGGCAGGTGAGCCGGCCCGTCGCCTCCTCGAAGACCGCGGTGGCGCAGGTCACGACGCGCTCGCCCCGGGTGAGCTTCACGTCCCCTTCGCAGGTGGCGCGGCGGATCTGCCCCCGGTCGTCGATCTCGGAGACGAGCCGCCGGCAGACCAGGGTGGCGTCGCCGCGCGTCAGCGTGACCAGCGGCTTCCCGGTCATCACCGTGGTGCGTTCGCGGTAGCGGTACTCGACCTCGGCGGCGTGGATCTTGATGGGCGGCGGCGCCCGCGCGGGGTCGGGCTGCTGCGCAGCGAGCGCAGCCGCGAAGGCGAGGGGACCGAGCATCACTCGCCCCCGCCTCCGCGCGTGACCACCGCGTCGCGGAGCCTCGCCTCCCGGGTCCTGAGGTTGCCCTCGCCGCGGGCGGCCTGGAGCCGGTGGGCGGCCCCCCCTACCCGGCCGGGGAAGCGGACGTCGAGCCGGACCGCGGAGACGTCGCCGGTGTCGCGCCGGAGGGAGGCTCGCTCGGCCTCGCCGAGGGCCGAAAGCTCCGTTCCCCGGTACGACCGGAAGCGAATCCCCTCGAAGACGATCCCCGGCGCAGCCTCGTCCACCACACCTCCGCGATCGGGCCCGCAGGCCGGGAGGAGCAAGGCGCCCAGCGCGGCCACCCGACAAAACCGCTTGAAATTAGCAGAATTGACCTGAATCACGCTAGTGGCACGCCATTTGCGTTTCAGCCTGCCGTGATCGCACGGCTTTTCGGCATCGAACTTGCCTCGCCCTCCGGCGGACGGCGCTTCCAGCGCTCGTGCATCCAGACCCATTCCTCGGGCCGCTCGCGGATGGCGGCCTCGAGGAGGGCCGTGCAGGCGGCAGTCATGCGTAGCACCTCCGCTTCCCGGTCGGGCGGCGCGGCGTCGTACTCCACCGCCGTCAGGCGCATTTCGTGGCCGTCACGCCAGCCGGGGCCGCGCCGGCTCGACGTGCCCACGAGCAGCGGCGCGCCGAAGCGCAGGGCGAGGTCCGAGGCGGCGCGCGGCGTGTAGGCGTCCCGGCCGAAGAAGGGCACGAAGAGCCCCTGGACCCGTGTGTCCTGGTCTATGAGGATGCCGAGGACTTTCCCGCTCTTGAGCGTCCCGAGGAGGGCGCGCGCCGACGCCGGGTCCTCGCGCCAGATGGTCCCGACGCCGGCGGCGGCCCGGATGCGCCCCACGAGCGCGTTCAGCCGGGGCTCGTTGCCGGCGCGGGCCACCGCCATGACCGGCGCGACGACCGCCACCCGCTGGGCCATGAGCTCCCAGTTGCCGACGTGGCCGGTCACGTAGACCAGGCCGCGCCCCCGCGCCACGAGCTCGCGGAGCCGCTCCTCCGCGCCGGGCGCGAAGGTCACGTAGGCGGGCAGCCGCTCGCGGTAGGTGTCGAGCGTCGCCACCTCGGCGGCGAGCCAGGCGAGGTGGCGGAGCGACGCTCGCCCGATCGCCTCGCGCGCGGCGGGCGGCTGCTCGGGGAACGCGGTGGCGAGCTGGGCGAGCATCTGGGCGCGCGTCCTCGC
>DATBLK010000361.1:0-16551 GCA_036555405.1 Anaeromyxobacteraceae bacterium | reverse complement strand
CGGCCGCCGGCTCGGCCCGGCGCGCGGCGGCGTCGGTGATCACCACCGGCGCCTCCTCCGCAGCCGGGGCGGCGGCGATGCGCGCCGCGGCCGGGTCGCGCGGCGCCGGCGGGGCGGCGGCGGGCGCCGCGGCCAGCACCGGCTTCGCCCGCGGCGCCTCGGCCCGCGCGGGCTGGCGAGGCAGGACGGCGATGCCGCCGGCGACCCGCTTCACCTCGATCTTCGGCAGCTCTCCGGCGGCGTCGAGGACGACGCGCACCCGGTCCGACTCGCGCCCGAAGCGAGCCTGGAGGAAGGCGCCGCGGAGCTTCACCGGGCCGCGCGGGGCGCGGGAGACGCCGGCGAGGTCGAGCGCCAGGCGCGGCGGGTTGACGAGCTCCACGACCTCGAACCGCGCCACCTGTCCGTCGAGCCGCACGGTGACCGAGCCTCCGACGCTGCTCACGCCCGTCACCGCGTGCGCCGTGTGCGCCACCTTCGCCTCGTCGACGCGGCGAGAGAGGACGTTGTCGGCGGGCGCGGCCGGGCCGGGAACGGCTCGACCGGCGACACCCCGGCCCTCTCCCTCTGCGGGGGGGGTCGGGGTGAGGGAGGTCGCCGGGGCCGCGGCTTCGGCCGAAGGCGCTCCCGCGCTCGCCACCTTCACCACGAGCGCATCACCCTGCGGCGTCACCTCGTAGCGCGCCGAGGGCTCGAGCCCGACGATGACGCGCCCGACCGCGCTCCGGTCGTCCTTGTACTGGGCGGTGGTCACCTGGCGGACGCCGCCGCGGTGGACCGCCACGGGCGCGGCCACCCGGGTCACGTCGGCCCCGGCCAGGTCCACGACGAGGCGCGGGGGGTCCTGGAGCTTGAAGACGGTGTAGCTCGGCGGGCGCGTGCCGCGGATGAGGATCTCGGCGGCCCCGGGGCCGCCCGAGACGTCGATGGCGCGGATCTCGTTCGCGGGGCGCGGCGGGTCGGCGCCGCTGGCGGAGGCCGCGAGCAGGCCCGCGAGGGCCGCTCCGGCGAGGATCTGGGGTCGGGTCTTCATCGGCTACTCCTCGACGTTCAGCGCGGCCTGCCTGGGCATCTTCATCACCGTCTGCGTCCGGTCCCGGGTCCCGTCGGCCCGGATGGCCCACTCCGACACCACCACCTCGCCGCTGCGCACCGCGGCGACGATGCCGCCGTTCTTCCCGATGCACGCGCCGCGCCGGACCGAGTAGCCGACGCCGCTCGGGGCCTGCACCATGGCCACCGGGTCGTCGAGGCCGGTGACGACGGCGACGAGGCGGAGCTGCTCCAGCTCGAAACGGCCGAGCGGCGTCGCGCAACGGGTGGCCACCGCCTGGGCGGAGGTCTCGAGCTCGGCGAGGAAGCTGCGGAACGGGTCGCGCTTGCCCACCGAGGTGTAGGTCCACTCCTGGGCGGCCGGCTTCTCGGCCGGCGCCGCCGCGGCCGGAGCCGGGGCCGCGGGGGCGACCTGGGACTGGGCGCGCGGCGGCGGCTTCTTGTCGCCGCAGGCGGCGAGCGCGGCGCAGGCCGCCAGGGCGGCGAGGAGACCGGGCTTCATTTCGCCCCTCCCGGCTTGGCCTTCTTCGCGTCCACGAACATGAAGGCGGTGACGAGGAACTTCCCCTGGAGCATCACCTTGCCGGCCACGTCCTTGGGCTGCTCGAGGACGATGTTGTTCACGTTCACGATGCGGCGCAGGCGGCCGAGCGAGTCGAAGAAGGTGGCGACCTCGTGGAAGTTGCCGGTGACGGCCATGGGGATGGGAATGCGGGCGTAGAAGCCCTCCACCGCCGGCGCCTGCGGCTCGATGGTGGCGATCTCCAGGCCCGCCTTGCTGGCGCGGTCCTGGAAGAGCTGCAGGAGCTCGTCGAGCTTCTTGTCCTCCGGCAGCTCGGAGAGCGCCTCCGCGAGCCGCTGCTCCAGCAGCTCCTTCTCGCGGCGGAACTGGTTCAGGTTGTTGGCGATCGAGGTCTTGTCGATGAGGTCGTCGTTGAGCCGCTTCTGCTCCGCCTCGGCCCGGGCGATCCTCTGCTCGTACTCGGCGATGGAGGGTCCGAAGGTGGGACCGGCGACGAAGTAGTTCAGCGCCGTGAGCAGGACCGCGAAGCCGGCCACGACCCCGACGCGGAGCCCCAGCGGTGCCCTGGCGATGCGCTCGATGAGGTGTTCCATGGCCGTCACCTGGGGGCGGGCGGGGCGCCGGCGGCCACCTGCAGCCCCGGGGCGTAGTTCGCGACCGCGTTCACCGTGAAGTCCACGAGCCTGAGCTGCTTCTCGGACCGCGCCGCCGTCTTCTTCAGCTCGATGGCGCCGAAGTAGGGAGAGCGGCGCAGGGCCGCCATGAAGGCGGAGACGTCGTCGATGTTCGAGGCGGTGCCCTCGAAGGTGACCGCCCCGCCCTTCTCCTCCATCTTCTTCAGCCAGAGCTTCTTCGGCACGATGGTGGCCAGCTCGTCGAGCATCCGCACCGGTCCCTGCCGCCCGGCGCGGAGCTTGTCGAGCACCGCCAGCTTGTCCTTCAGCTCGGCCTGCTGCGCCTTGATGTTCTTCACCTCTCCGATGATGCGCTCGAGCTGGGCGATCTCGTCCTTGGTGCGGCGCAGCTTCTGCTGCTTCGCCGTGAGGTCGTCGCCGCGCGACTTCGACCACCAGAAGTTGCCGATGATCACCAGGACCACGACCAGGGCGAAGAGGATGAGCTGCTGCTTCCCCGCCTCCTTCTTCTTGGAGACCCGGACCGGGAGGAGGTTGATGCGGATCATGGCTACTTGTCCCCCGGCCGGCGCAGCGCCAGGCCCACCGCCACCGCGGCGCTCGGCGACGCGTTCTGCACCGCCGCGGCGTCGAAGCGCTTGTGGTCGATGTCGATGGCCTTGAAGGGGTTGAGCAGCTCCACCGGGACGCTGGCGCGCGCCTCGACGACCTTGAAGAGCGCCGGGATGCGTGCGGTGCCGCCCGAGAGGTAGACCCGGGCGATGCGGTTGTCGGCGGCGGTGGCCGCGTAGAAGTCGAGCGACCGCTGGATCTCGCCCGCCATCTGGTCGGCGACGCCCTGGATGACGCGCTCCACCTCCTGCGGCACCACCGCGTCGGTCTCGCCTTGCCCGCCGACCTTCAGGGCCTCGGCCTCGTCGTAGGAGATGTTCAGCTGCTTCTGGATCTCCTCGGTGAAGGCGTTGCCCCCCATGGTGATGTCGCGGGTGAAGGTGGTGACCCCGTTGGCGATGATGTTGATGTTGGAGACGGCCGCTCCCACGTTGATGAGCACCACCGTCTCGCTGCTGCTGGCCTCGTAGTTCACCTCGTAGGCGTTCTGGACGGCGAAGGCGTCGACGTCGACGACGTTGACCGAGAGGCCGGCCTCGGCGCAGACGGAGGTGTAGTCGTTGATCATGTCCTTCTTCGCCGCCACCAGCAGGACGTCCATCTGCCCGGCGGCGTCTCCCGCCGGGGTGAGGATCTGCGTGTCGATGTTCACGTCCTTCACGTCGAAGGGGATGTACTGCTCCGCCTCCCACTGGATCGACTCGTCGAGCTCCTCCTGCGTCATCCGGGGCAGCTGGATCTTCTTGATGATGACCGAGTGGCCGCGGACGCCGATGGCCACCTCCTTGACCTTCACCTTCTGCTCGGCCACGACCTGGCGCACGGCCTCGACGATGGCCGAGGAGTTCATCAGGGCGCCGTCGACGATGGCCTCGGGCGGGAGCTGGGCCTGGCCCCAGGCCAGCAGCGAGTAGCCGCCCTTGCGCTCCTTGAGCTGGACGAGCTTCACGGTGCTGGAGCCGATGTCCAGGCCGACGGCGAGCTTGCTCTTCGCCATGGCGCTCCTTCCACGTGCGGCGGAGAGCCCGCCGCGGCCTTCGGGACCCTACCGGCCCCGCCTTCCGCCTCCGAACACCTTGGCCCGATCGGACGGCGTCAGGCCCAGGGCGATGATGATCTTCCGCTTCGTGTCCACGCGGCACTCGCGCCCGCCCTCGATGCGGGACAGCGTGAGCGCCGAGATGCCGGCCTTGCGGGCCAGCTCGGCCTTGGTGAGGAGCTGTTCCTCGCGGAGCCTCCGCACGTTGTTGGCCACGCCGTTCGCCCCTTGCGACGCGCGTCGAGCGGTCATATCCGCCCCGACGCTACGCGATCGCACGGGGAGCGATCAAGAAAGCGGACTCGGGACGCGATATCGGTCCGTGTGCGCGAAGGAAGGCTCGGAGAGGCAGAGTGATGCATCAGTTGGCATCCTCGCGTGAGACGGCCGCCAGGCCCCTCAGCCGATCCCGTACTCCTTGATCTTGTACAGGAGCGCCCGGTAGCTGAGCTCCAGCAGCTCCGCCGCGCGCGTCCGGTTCCCCCCGGTGCGCTCCAGCGCGCGGCGGATGAGCGCCTCCTCCAGCGCCCGCGTGCCGCGCTTCACCGAGAGGTCGCCGCCGGCGTCCGGCGCCGGGGCGGCGGGGGCCGGAGCCCGCACCGCCTCGGGAAGGTCCTCCTCCCGGACCTCGGGACCCTCGCAGAGGATCACGGCCCGCTCCACGGCGTGCTCCAGCTCCCGGACGTTGCCGGGCCAGCGCCAGGTCCGGAGCGCCTCCAGCGCCTCGGCGGAGAAGCGCCGCGGCCCGCCCCCGGGGCGGAGGCCGGCGAACCGGGCCAGGAAGTGGCCCGCCAGCAGCGAGACGTCCCCCGCCCGCTCGCGCAGGGGCGGGAGGCGGAGCCGGACCACGTCGAGCCGGTAGAGCAGGTCCTCGCGGAACTCGCCGCGCCGGACCGCCTCGGCGAGGTCGCGGGCGGTCGCGGCGACGACGCGCACGTCGACCTTGCGGGCGCGGGTGTCCCCGACGCGCCGGACCTCCTCGTCCTGCAGGAAGCGCAGCAGCTTCACTTGAAGTCCGGGCGGCATCTCGCCGATCTCGTCGAGGAACAGCGTCCCGCCGTCGGCCTCCTCGGCGAGGCCGCGCCGGTCGCGCGAGGCGTCGGTGAAGGCCCCCCGGACGTGGCCGAAGAGCTCCGACTCGATGAGCTCGGCGGGGATGGCCCCGCAGTTCACGGCCACGAAGGAGAAGGCGGCCCGGGGCGAGAGCTCGTGGAGGGCGCGGGCCACCAGCTCCTTCCCGGTCCCCGATTCGCCGGCGAGCAGGACCGTGGTCTTCACCGGCGCGACCCGCCGCACCTGCCGCAGCACCTCGGCCATCGCCTCCGACTCGCCGACCATCCCGTCGACCCGGTACTCCCGCGCCAGCTCGCCGCGGAGCCTGCGGTTCTCGCGCCGGAGCCGCTCGCGCTCCTCGGCCTTGCGGATGACGAGCACCACCTCGTCGGGCCGGAAGGGCTTGCGCAGGTAGTCGTAGGCCCCGGCCTTCACCGCCTCCAGCGCCGCCTCGTGGCTCCCGTAGGCGCTCATGGCGATGAAGACCACGTCCGGGCGGATCTCCAGCGCCCTGGAGAGCAGCGCGATGCCGTCCATCTTCGGCATCCGCACGTCGGAGAGGACCAGGTCGTGGTCGCGGGCCGCCAGCTCGCGCAGCGCCTCCTCGCCGCTCGACACGGCGCGGGACTCCCAGCCGTGGTCGCGCAGGATCACGGAGAGGAGGTGCCGCATCGACTCGTCGTCGTCGACGATGAGGACGCTGCGGAACGACACGCGGGCGACTGTAGCATGCGGCGGACCCCGGGCCCGGCGGTCAGGCCGGCGGGAGCGCGCTCGCCGATCGCAGCAGGAGCGTGAAGCGGGCGCCGCCGCCCCCGGCGCGGCCGGCGGCGATCTCGCCGCCGGCCGCCTCGAGGATCCGGTGGCAGATGGCGAGGCCCAGGCCGGTCCCCTCCCCGGGGTCCTTGGTGGTGAAGAAGGGGTCGAAGACCCGGGGCAGGTCGGCGGCAGGGATGCCGGGGCCGGAGTCCTCGAACTCGACGACGACGTGCGCGCCCGCGTCGCGGGCCCGGACCGCCACCCGCCCCGAACCGGCCATGGCGTCCCCGGCGTTGAGGAACAGGTTCAGGAACACCTGGGTGAGCTGGTGCTCGTCGGCGACGGCGCAGGGGAGGCCGGGAGGCAGGTCCAGCGCCACCTCCACGCCCCTGAACCGCGCCTGCACCCGCGCCAGGCGCTGCGCCGCCTCCACCGCGGCCGCGAGCTCGACGGGGCGGAGCGAGGGCGGCGCCGGGTGCGCGAAGTCGAGGAGTCCCCGCACCGTCTGGTCGATGCGCGCCGCGGCCGCGGCGATCCGGTCCAGGGCCTCGGCGAGCTCCGCGTCCGCGTCCGCCGGAAGCCGGGCGCGCGCCAGCTCCACGTAGCCGGTGACGGCGCCGAGGGGATTGCCGACCTCGTGGGCCAGCCCCGCGGCGAGGCGGCCCACGGTGGCGAGCTTCTCCGATCGGATCAGCGACTCCCGCGCCTCGGCGAGCGCGCGGTTCGCGGCGGTGAGCTCGGCCACCTTCCCGGCGAGCCGCGCCCGCTCGTCCCCGAGCGCCGCGGCGGTGCGCTCGAAGGCGAGGGCGGCGCGGGTCAGGGCGTGGCCCCCCGACTCGCCGAGCACCGGGAGCCCCTCCGCTCCGCCGAGTCGAGCAGCGGCCGCGAGCAGCCGGTCGAGCGGCCGGGCGACGAGCCGGGCCAGCAGGAAGCCGCCGAGGACGGTCGCCGCCGCGCCCGCGAAGAGCACGAGCTGCGCGAACCGCCCGCCGTCGAGGGCTCGCCGGGCCAGGAGCGGGAGCCCCAGGGCGAGGAGCAGGGCGCTCGAGGTCGCCGCGGACGCCGCGGCCACGATCAGGAGGAGCGCCCGGGCGCGCATCAGCGGAAGAGCTCCAGCGCCGGGACCAGGGCCGCGATCCCCTGCCCGAGGTACAGCCACTCGAGCGCGCCGGCGACGAGGAAGGGGCCGAAGGGGACGGCGTTGCGGGGGGGGACCCAGGCGTCCTCGGCCGCCCCCTCACCCTGGCCCTCTCCCCCGCCGGGCGGGGGAGAGGGGAAGTGCACGCCGGCGTTGGCGGTCGAAGGAGTCCCCTCTCCCCGGTCCCGGCCGGGGAGAGGGGAACCGGGCGCCTCGTCTTCCCCGTGGGTGAGGGGCGCCGTTCCCCTCGGCAGCTTGCCCATCCATGCCAGCAAGAGACCCACCGCCGTCCCCTGGATCGACGCCAGCAGCACCACCGGCAGGAGCGCCTTCAGGCCCAGCCAGGCGCCGATGCCCGCGAGGAGCCAGACGTCGCCCCAGCCCAGCGCCTCCCGGCCGAAGACCCTCTCGCCGAGGAAGGCGACGAGCGCGAAGGCGGCGAAGCCCACGCCGGCGCCGTACAGCGAGGGCCGCAGCCCTCCCGCCGGCGCCAGGCCCAGGGCCGCGAGCGCCACGCCCGAGGCGAGGAGCGGCCAGGTGAGCGAGTGCGGGAGGAGCCAGGTGTCGAGGTCCACCAGCGCCAGCGCCAGGAGCAGGCCCACCAGGGCGAGCTCGGCGAGCGCCGCCGGGGTCGGCCCGTGGCGCCAGAGCGCCAGGAGCGCCGCCCCGGCTCCGGCCGCCTCGACGAGCGGGTAGCGCGGAGAGATGGGTCCGCGGCAGGCGCGGCAGCGGCCGCGCAGGAGCACCCAGGAGAGCACCGGGACGTTGTCGTGCCAGGCGATCGGCGCGAGGCAGCGCGGGCAGCGCGAGCCCGGCCGGACGATCGAGAGCCCGGCGGGCACGCGGGCGACGACGACGTTGAGGAAGCTCCCCAGCGACGCGCCGAGCGCCGCGGCCCCGGCCGCGAGGAGCGAGGGGATGGTCCCGCGCTCCACCCTCAACCCGCCCGCGGCCCGGCACCCGCCTCGCCGAGCCGGCGCACGAAGAAGTCCTCGAGCGTCTCCCGGTGAGGAACGACCGAGACCAGGCGGCCGCCTCCGGCCACGAGCGCCCGGACCGCGGCCTCGGCCGCCCCCTCGTCGGCGAAGGCGACGGCGACGCGATCGCCGTCGCGGGCGAGGAGCCGTCCGCCGTCGAGCGCGGCCGCGGCGGGCCCCGGGATCGCCGTCACCTCCACGGCGCGGACGCGCGGCGACAGCAGCTCGCCGATCCGGCCCACGTCGCGCAGGCGCCCGGACAGGATCACGCCCACGCGGTCGCACAGGCTCTCGACGTCGGGGAGGATGTGCGTGGAGAAGAAGAACGTCTTCCCGCGCCGCCTCAGCTCCAGCATGAGGTCCCGGACCTCCTTGCGCCCCACCGGGTCCAGGCCGCTCATGGGCTCGTCCAGGATCACGAAGGCCGGGTCGCCCACCAGCGCCTGGGCGATGCCCAGCCTCTGCTGCATGCCCTTCGAGTACTTGCGGATCTGGCGCCCCTCCGCGCCCGCCAGGCCCACCAGCCCCAGCAGCTCCTCGCATCGGCGCCTGCGACCATCCCGCGGCGTGCCCGCGAGCCGGGAGAAGAAGACCAGCGCCTCCAGGCCGGTGAGGAACTCGTACCAGGCCGGCTGCTCCGGCAGGTAGCCGATGCGCGCCCTGGCGGCCTCGCTGGGGATGGGGGCGTCGAAGACGAAGGCCCGGCCGCGCGTCGGGAAGATGAGCCCCATCAGCATCTTGATGGTCGTGGTCTTCCCGGCGCCGTTCGGGCCCACGAAGCCGAAGATCTCCCCCTCCTTCACCTCGAGCGAGAGGTCCTCGACCGCCACCACGCGGCGCGCGCGCACGCCCACCTCGAAGACCTTGGTGAGCCCCTCGGTCCGCAGGATCATCGCGCGGGATGATCGGGCGCGCGCCGGGCCGTGTCAAAGCGACGCCAGCCCCTCCGGGTGACGGAATTGGTCACCCGGGGGCAACCCGCTGCCGCTGCGCGGCAGGTGCTCCGAGGTGGGAAGACTTGGGATTCCGCGGTCTTCCGGACGGGCGGCTCTGGCACTCGGCGTGCTAATGAAGCCGCCAACCGGGGCCCCCGCCCCGGGGCCAACCCGGGCGAAGCAGCAGATCCCTGGCACCGGTTCTCTCGCTGGAGGACACAAATGAAGAAGCTCCACAAGGGTTTCACGCTCATCGAGCTCATGATCGTCGTCGCCATCATCGGCATCCTGGCGGCCATCGCCATTCCCAACTTCCTCCGCTACCAGCTCCGCTCCAAGTTCAGCGAGCTCCGGACCAACGTGGAAGCCATCCGCAAGTCCCAGGAGTCGCTGCGCCAGAGCGAGCGGTCGGTCTGCCCCAACGCCGCCACCGGCCAGTTCGTCGCCCTGACGGCCACGCCCAACAACCCGACCCCGGGCACCGTCAAGTTCGTGTGGGTCGCGGCCGACTACGCCGCGGCCTCGGCCATCGACTGGAACGTCGAGGGGTCGACCTACGGCGTCTACCAGGTCGGGACCGCCGCCGCTCCCGCCGTGGTCGCCCCCACCGTCGCCACCTGCGCCGGCACCGGGAACCTCGGCGCCCTGGGCCGCGCCATGACCATCGACGCCCAGTCCGACATCGACGGCGACACGGTCCTCTCCAAGGTCTCCGTCTGGAAGCCGGTGCGCGACAACACCGGCGCCATCACCACGGCGGCTCCGGCCATCGCCGCGGGCAACAACACCAACTGCGGCGGCAACACCCAGCCCGCCAACGTCGGCGACGGGCAGGTCACCACCTGCTCGGCGGACAACGTCTTCTAGCCGAACGCAGGACGACTGCTAGAATCGACGCCGCCCGGCCCTGGCGCCGGGCGGCGTTCTCTTTCCGGGATGACCCTCCCTCTCCGATCGCTCGCCGCCGGGGCAGGCCTCCTCGCGCTGGCCTCGGCCCTGGCGCTGCGGCTCGCCGAGCGCGACGCCTCGAGGCCCTACGACGTCCTCCACGTGCCGTCCGGAGCCGCAGCCCGCTGGACGGCGCTCGGCCACAGGACGGCGGTCTCGGACCTCTACTGGCTCGCCCTGGTCCAGTACGTCGGCGACAGCCGGGCCTCGGAGCGGGGCTGGGAGAGGCTCCTCCCGCTCGCGGACCTCGTCACCGACCTCGATCCGCGGCACGGCTACGCCTACCAGACCGCCGGGATCGTCCTCTCGCAGGTCGGGCGCCTGGCCGAGTCGGACCGGATCCTGGCGAAGGGCGTGGAGAGGGGCCCGCCCTACTGGAGCTTCCCCTTCTACCTGGCCTTCAACGCCTGGTTCTACCGCGGCGACTACCCGGCGGCCGCGCGCTGGGCCGAGCTCGCGGCCCTGCGCCCCGGGGCGTCGGCGAACATCTCGCACCTCGCCGTCTCCCTGGCCGCCAAGGGCGGGACCCCGGACACGGCCATCGAGATGCTCCGCGAGCTGCGATCGGAGGTGAAGGACGAGAGGACGCTGGAGCGGCTCGACGAGCAGATGAGGCTCGCCCTCCTGGAGCGGGACGCGCAGATGCTGGAGCGGCTCGCCGCGCGGTTCGAGGCGGAGACCGGGCTGCCGCTCGCCTCGCTGGAGCCGCTCCTCTGGCGCGGCGACCTCCCGGCCCTGCCCCCGGATCCCTTCGGCGGCCGCTACGAGTGGAATGCCGGGGAGCGGAGGGTCCGGTCCAGCGCCAACCCCTTCCGCTTCGAGCTGCGGGAGGAGCCCAGGGCCGCGGCCCCCCCGCCCGCAGCCGGGGAGCGCCGGTGACCAGGATCGCGGCCATCGCGGGGGTGACGGTGCGGGACGCGCTGCGCCAGAAGCTGGCGGTGAACCTGCTCGTCTTCGCCGTCGCGCTGGTGGTCGCCTCGCTGGGGCTCTCGCGGCTGACCTTCGGAGAGCAGTGGCGCATCGTCGTCGACCTCGGCCTCTCGGCGATGGAGGTCTTCGGAACGCTCATCGCGGTCTTCCTGGGGTCGAACCTGGTCGCCGGAGAGGTGCAGCGCCGGACGCTGCACCCGGTGGTGGCGCGCCCGGTGTCTCGCGCCGCGTACGTCGCCGGCCGCTACCTCGGCCTCGTGGTCACGACCACCGGAAACCTGCTGGTGATGGCGCTGGTCTTCGCCGCCGTCCTCGCCGTCTACACCGGGGGGCTCGCCTTCCTGGGGGGCTCTCCCTTCCTCGCCGAGGTGGCCTCGCTCGCGGTCCGCTTCGCCATGGCGGCGGCGGTGGCCACCTTCTTCTCCTGCTTCTCCACCGCCACGCTCTCGGCCATCTTCGCGCTGGCGCTGGTCGTCGCCGGTCACCTCTCGTCGGACCTGGTGCGCTTCTGGGCGGACCGCGGGCCGGTGGCGCGCGCCGCCGGATGGGCGATCTACCTCCTGGTGCCGAACTTCGAGGCCCTGAACCTGAAGGAGGCCATGGTCTACCGCGACCCGGTCCCCGCCTCCTTCGCGGTCACGGGGATCGCCTACGGCCTGCTCTACAGCGCCGCCGTCGTCGCCCTGGCGACGGCCGTCTTCTCCCGCCGGGACCTGCGATAGGGTGGGTGTGCATCCTTTGCCGGTTCGGCAACCCGGTCATGTGCGACGGTCGCCCCGCGGCGGCCACCAGGCGGGTACCGGCCCGTCCCGGCTCGGTTTTCCCCCGGACCCGAAGCGGCGCCGCGAGCCCGGAGCTTGCAAGACCTTGCCGCGGAGGTGGCCGTGCCCGCACGCAGGAGGAGCACCCGCGGCTTCACGCTCGTCGAGCTGGCGGTCGTCGTCGCCATCATCGCCACGCTGACGGGGCTGGCCTACGCCGGCCTGGAGCGGCTGCGCCCCCGAGGGGAGCTCGCCAACGCGGCCGCCGAGCTCCAGGCGGCCATCCACGGCGCCCGCCTGACGGCCATGGCCGAGGGCCGGAACGTCGTCGTCATGTTCTTCCCCCAGTACCAGGCCGGCGAGAGCCTGGGCCGCGTCGTCCTCTACCAGGACGGCGACTTCAACTTCTTCTCGGGGGCCTTCGGCGTCCCCCTGACGTTCGGAGGCTACAACCCCGCCGTCCTCGCCTCGGGGCCGAACAGCCTGGTGCTGGACTCCATCGACCTCCCCCGGGGCGTGGTCATCGGACCGCCCACGGGAATGGGGACGGGCGCGACGCTGGCGGCGCCGATGAGCGCCGTGGACGTGACCCGGGCCTGCTCCTTCTGCGCCACGACCGGCGACGGGCGCGGCGCGCTGGTCTTCGACAGCCGGGGGCGCGTCACCTACTACGACCAGAACGGACCGGCGCTCTCCACCGCGGCCCTGGCGAGCGGGGCGAGCGTGTCGCTCTTCTCCGTCGATCTCCAGGGCACGCGAACGCTGGTCATCAGCACCGCCACCGGCGCCGTGCGCGCCTTCAACAACGGGTGAGGTCGTGACCGGAACCTCTCGCGGGCTCACGCTCATCGAGGCCATGGCCGCCATGGTGGTGATGCTCATCGCCGCCGTGGCGATGCTGGCGCTCCACGTCCAGGGACAGCGGATGAACGCGGACGCGCTGCGCATGACGCGCGCCACCGCCATCGCCCAGGACCTCGCCAACCAGATCGCCACCTGGCCCTGGGGCGACCCGCGGCTGGCGAACGCCAACGCCGGCAACGACGCCGACGTCGGCGACAGCGCCTACGCCTTCGAGGCGCCCGGGGCGCCGCCCTTCGACCACGCGGAGCCGGACCTGGTGCTCGGCGGCACCGTCTGGAACGGGACGCCGGCGGCCGACCTGGCGTCCGGCGGCTACGAGCGGTACTGGAGCGTCGCCTACCCCGACGACTCGAACGGCAACGGGGTCTCCGACGCGGCCCGCGTCGCGGCCATCGTCCGCTGGCCCTCGGGCGTGGGGTTCCGCCGCATCGTCCTCCTCTCCGTGAAGAACAACCCGGCGGAGGCCCGATGAGGTCGCGGAAGGCCGGATTCACGCTCGTCGAGCTGCTCATCTCGCTCGTCATCAGCGCCATCGTGGTCGCCGGGGCGCTCGCGCTCCTCAGCAGCCAGCAGCGGACCTTCCAGAGCAGCTCCGCCGACCGCGCCGTCCAGGAGAACGCGCGGGTGGCCCTCGAGGAGCTCACCGGCAACCTGCGCCTGGCGGGGTACGGCCTCGAGCCGGTCTTCGCCTTCGATTTCGGCGCCGTGCCGAGCGTGATCATGGACCGGGCGCCGGCCGGCGCCGCCGTGTCCATCCCCGCCTACGCCTGCGCCACGCCGGTGCAGTGCCGAGACGCGACCGACGGCCCCGACGAGCTGGTCCTCCTCTACCGGAACCCCTCGTTCTTCCGCCCGCTCGCCGCGGCCCCCGGCGGCGCCTTCAACAGCCTCGACGTCGCCGGCCCGCTCGCCACCGCCATCCGCAAGGGCCAGATGCTGCAGGTGGCCTGTGCCTCCCCGGGCGTCTGGGCCTACGTGACGGCCGGTTCGGACGTCCCCGCCTCCACGGCCGACGTCGTGACCATCCCCCTGAGGGCC
This sequence comes from Anaeromyxobacteraceae bacterium, assembly GCA_036555405.1. Classification (GTDB taxonomy): domain Bacteria; phylum Myxococcota; class Myxococcia; order Myxococcales; family Anaeromyxobacteraceae; genus DATBLK01. The sequence continues at coordinate 3,286 of DATBLK010000361.1, read as the reverse complement.
GGGAACGGCTTCGCCTTCGGCTTCCAGAACCAGATCCTCGCCGACACCTGCTTCGGGGCGGTGGCGCCGGCGGGCTCCCCCGCCGCGACCATCCAGGACGCGGCCAAGGTGCTCAAGGTGGACCGGTACCGGTACTTCGTCCAGACCTACGGCCCGGGCGGCGCGCTCATGGGCTGGGGCACGCCCGGCGGGCGCCCGTACCTCATGCTGGACCGCGGCTTCCTCGACGGCGCCGACCAGCCGGTGCTGGACGTCGTCGCCCCCGACGTGGAGGACCTGCAGGTCGTCTACGTCTTCCCGCGCTCGGCGACGCCGCTCGCCGGGGCCACCGCCGGGACGCTGCTCGCCGACGACGCCGCCGGCGTCGAGCTGGCGCCGGCGGCGGGCCAGCCCTACTACACCGACGTCTCCTCGGCCGCGACGCGCGCCACGCACTTCCCGGCCAACGTCGGCGCGGTGCGGGTCTCGATCGTGGTGCGGACCCCCGAGGCCGACCTTTCGCTCACCGACCCGGCGCTGCGGGCGCTCCCCGCCGCCGGCAACCGCTCCGCGGTGAACGGCCCCCCGGGCCACCGCCGGCTGTTCTTCCAGACCACGGCGGCGACGCCCAACCTCGACGTCCGGGCGCCCTTCTACCCCACCTATTCCGTCACCTCCACCGACCGGCTCAACGTCGGCGGCGGCTAGCGAGGGCCCCATGCGTCGTTCCGCGCAGCGCGGCAGCGCGCTCCTCATGTCGGTGATCGTGGTGCTGGTCATCACCGTCATCGGAGTCGGCATCATCCGCTTCGCCTCGCGCGAGGTCTCGGGCGCCACCGCCGGCGCCCGCCACGAGTCGCTGGTCGCCTGCGCCGACGCCGGGCGGCGGCTTCTCCTCTCCCGCTTCCACGCCCTGGGCGTGGCCCCGTCGGCGATCGAGGCGCTCAACGTGACCCTCGACTCCACGACCTCCGCCGCCCGCACCCGCGTCATCGGCGGTCACATCGACAGCTTCGACCCGAACACCGTGAAGGTCACGCAGGTCACCGACCTGCCGCCCAACGCCTTCGGGCCGACGGTCGCGGTCCGCGACCTCACCAACGTGGTGTTCAAGACCGGCGGCGGCGGCAAGCCCATGAAGGTGGTGGTGCACTGCCAGGACGCCGGCGACGGCACCGCGACGGGCGGCCGCCAGCTCGAGGTCGAGTTCGGCGTGCGCTTCGGGTTCTAGGGGGATCGCCATGGGAAACCGCAGGCTCCAGACCCTCGCCCTCCTGGCCCTCGCCGCGGTGGTCCTGCCGCTCCACGCCGACGGCGGCCAGGCGGAGTGCTCGAACCTCACCACCTCGCTCGCCTCGACCCTCTCGCAGCCGGTGAAGGGCGACGAGGCCTTCTTCGCCCTGCCCTCGGGGCCGGCCAACGTCATGATCCTGGTCGACACCTCGGGGTCCATGACCGATCTGCCGCAGTGCCAGAACGGGCCTGGGACCTCGGGCTGCTCCTACCCGGTCTGGAAGTACACCGCCCCCGGCTACCTCGTCGGCAGCTGCAACCTCGCCGGCGAGATGAACGTCGCGCCGTGGATGAAGACGCTCCCGGACCTCGCGAACCCGCTCTGCACCGCGAGCAAGGCGAGCCTGACGAATCCGGCCTGCCCCAGGGTGTCGCAGAACTGGCTCGACTACTTCTCGACCTACAAGACCGTGTTCCCCGCCACCTCGGCCGATCCCGGCTACGACAACGGAACCGTCGTGGACGCCGCGCCGTGGACCACGGCCGGCGGCTGCAGCAGCAGCGCCGTGAGCACCTCCTGCCTCTTCGACCCGGCGAAGTACATCCACCACCAGCTCAACGGCGGCGGCAGCTCCGCCTGGGACGCGAACGGGAGCAACCCCGCCTCGAACGTCACCGTCACCGCCTCCCCGTGCGCCAACGCCTGGAACCAGGCCGAGTGCCTGAACTGCCTCGACACCAAGGGCTGGTACATGTTCCGCCAGCTGAACCGGAGCGCGGACGCCGGCTGCAACGTCTCGGCCCCCACCATGGCGCCGGCGACGTCCAACGGGAGGGCCTGCTTCACCGGGAACACCTGGTTCTTCAAGGGCGACTGGCTCGACGCCAACCCGCCGAAGTACGTCTCGGCGCGCCGGGTCGTGAAGGAGCTCGTGAAGATCGACGCCGCCGTCCCGGGCAAGTTCGACAACATCCGCTTCGGCCTGGCGAGGTTCCAGCCCTCGAACTCCAGCGGCTTCAGCACCGGGCTCGCGACCACGGGCGACGGCGCCCGCGTGGTCGTGCCCCTGGGCCCCGACTGCCTGAACAGCTACCCCGCCCAGGTCGCGAACATCAGGGTGGCGCGGCAGGCCATCATCGACGCGGTGAACCGGAAGAGCCCCACCGGGACGAGGACGACCTACCTGAACTTCAGCAGCTCGACGCCGCTCGCCGAGGCGCTCTTCAACGTGGGCCAGTACTTCACCAGCACCGGCGCCAGCTCCCCCTACCAGACGCTCTTCGGCGCCGCCTGGATGCGGACGGCCGCGGGCCTGAACGACCTCAGCGAGGCGGCCGCCGGCACCTGGGGCGCCCCCTGGGCGCAGAGCAACGCCAACCAGCACTCCTTCTGCTGGGCCTGCCAGACGAGCTCCATCGTCGTCGTCACCGACGGTGCGCCCAACCAGGACGTGAACCTGCCGCAGCTCACCGCGCCGCCCTCCGGCGCCCCCCCCTACCACGCCACCTTCGACAACGACTTCCGCTACTTCACGAACGCCGAGGTCGACTGCCCGCCCACGCTCAGCGGAACCACCGTGACCGACCCCGGCTGCGGCTACGACCTCGGCTACGGCGGCGGCAGCAACACCGCCATCTCCAACTGCGCCAAGCGGGCCGACTGGAAGCTCATCTCCACCTCGGGGACGAGCTGCGTGCCCAACATGATGCACAAGGTGGCCTGGTTCCTGAATCGCACCGACCTGCGCCCCGAGCTCAGCGACAACCAGACGCTGCGCGTCTACCCCATCAGCTTCGGCCTCGACGACTCCGACCCCACCGACTTCACGACCGTGCAGGCCCTGCGCCTGCTGCAGAAGGTGGCCGACATGGGCCAGGGGAAGGGGCCGAACACCGGCATCTTCGCCAACTCGACGTCGGCCGACGAGCTCGGCGTCGCCCTCCAGAACGCGGTGACGGACGTGGTCCTCAAGAACACCGCCTTCTCGGCGCCCTCGGCCGCCTCGCTCCAGACCAGCCAGTCGGCCACCGGCGAGGTCTTCCTGGCTCGCTTCCGGCCCAACTCCACGCCGGC
>DATBLK010000349.1:0-4990 GCA_036555405.1 Anaeromyxobacteraceae bacterium | reverse complement strand
TCTAGGGCGCATGCGCATCTCGATGAAGTGGCTCGCCGAGTACGTCGACCCGCCCGGGCCCGAGGAGCTGGCGCGGCGGCTGACGGCGGTGGGATTCGAGGTCGAGGCGGTGGAGCGGCTGGGCCAGGCACTCGACGGGGTGGTGGCGGCCCGCATCCTCTCGGCGGAGCCGCACCCCGGCGCCGATCGGCTCTCGGTGACCGCGGTGGACCGCGGCGACGGGCGGCCCCTGCAGGTCGTCTGCGGCGCTCGGAACTGGTCGGTCGGCGACGTCGTGCCCCTGGCGACCGTCGGGGCCGTGCTCCCCGGGGGGCACCGGATCGAGGCCGCGAAGCTGCGCGGCGTCGCGTCCTTCGGGATGCTCTGCTCGGCGAGGGAGCTGGGGCTCGGCGCCGAGGCGGGCGGGCTCCTCCTGCTCCCGCGCGAGGTGGCGCCGGGTACCCCGGTGGCCCAGGTCCTCGGGCTCGACGACGTCGCCCTCGAGGTGAACGTCACGCCGAACCGGCCGGACGCGCTCTCGCACCTGGGGCTGGCGCGCGAGGTGGCCGCGCTCCTCGGTAGGCGGCTGCGGCCTCCGGCGGCCCGGCTCGCCGAGGCGGGTCCCCCGGCGGCGAGCCTGGCGCAGGTGCGGATCGAGGCGCCCGACAAGTGCGCCCGCTACGCGGCCCGGGTCGTCGAGGGCGTCCGCATCGGGCCGTCGCCCGGCTGGCTGGCGCGGCGGCTCGAGGCCTGCGGGGTGCGCTCGATCTCCAACGTCGTCGACGCCACCAACTACGTGCTCCTGGAGCTCGGCCACCCGCTCCACGCCTTCGACCTCGACCGGGTGGCCGGCGCCGAGATCGTGGTGCGGGCGGCGCGCCCCGGCGAGCGGCTCACCACGCTCGACGGCAAGGAGCACGCCCTCGACCCCGACGACCTGGTCATCGCCGACCGCGACCGCGGCAGCGCGCTCGCCGGGGTCATGGGCGGCGCCGAGTCGGAGATCGGCCCGGGCACGACCCGGGTCCTGCTCGAGTCCGCCTGGTTCGCTCCCGGCGGCATCCGGCGGACCTCGCGCCGCCACGGCTTGCGGAGCGAGGCCTCCTACCGGTTCGAGCGCGGCGCCGACCCGGGGATGGTCGTTCCGGCGCTGGACCGCTGCGCCGCCCTCCTGGCCGAGCTCTCCGGCGGGACGGTCCGGCCGGGGGCGATCGACGTCTACCCGCGGCCCCTGCGCTCGCCGGAGGTGCGCCTCCGCTGGCGGCGGCCGGCCGAGATCCTGGGCATGGAGGTGGGGGCGGACCTGGCCCGGCGCGTGCTCGCGGGCCTGGGGTTCGAGGAGCGGGGAGGGGACGCGAGCGGGGCCGCCTTCGGGGTGCCGAGCTGGCGGGTCGACGTGTCGGGCGAGGAGGACCTCGTCGAGGAGATCGTCCGCACCACCGGCTACGACGCCATCCCCGAGACGCTGCCGGCGAACGCCGCCGCCATGCCGGCCGAGCCGGAGGAGGCGGCGGCGCTGGGCCGGGTCCGCGCCGCCCTCGAGGCCGCGGGGTTCAGCGAGGCCGTGAACTTCAGCTTCGTCTCCGAGCCGGACCTGGCGCCGCTCCGGTACCAGGTGGTCGGGGGCGAGGGCGCCGGGCGCGCCCCGGGGATCGCGCTCCAGAACCCCATCAGCGCCGACCTGGCGCTCATGCGGACCAGCCTGGTCCCCTCCCTCCTGAGGAACGCCGCCCGCAACCGGGCCCAGCGCGTCGACGACGTTCGCCTCTACGAGGTCGCGCGCGTCTACCACCCCCATCCCGCGGAGCCGGGCGGCGACGAGCCCTTCGCCGAGCCGCTGCGCGTCGCCGGCGTGCTCGTCGGGCGCCGCGGCCCGGTGGGGTGGGCCACCGGCGGCGATGCGGTCGACTTCTACGACGCCAAGGCGGCCTGCGCCGCCGTGCTCGAGGCGCTGGGCGTCGCCGGCGTCAGGTGGGAGGCGGGCGGGGATCCGTGGCTGCACCCCCGGGCGGCGGCGCGGGCCGTGGCCGGCGCCGGGGAGGTGCTGGGGGTGGCGGGCGAGCTGCACCCCCGCACCGCGGCGGCCTTCGAGCTCCCGCGCGGCGCCCTGGCCTTCGAGCTGCGGTTCGACGGGCTGCTCCGCCACGGGCGCCTCGTTCCCCGCTACCGCCCCATCCCGCCGTTCCCGGCCGTGCTCCGCGACCTCGCGGTCGTGGTGGACGAGGCGGTCGAGGCCGAGGCGGTCCTGCGGGCGGTCCGCGAGGAGCCGCTCGTCGAGGAGGCGACGCTCTTCGACGTCTACCGCGGTGCGCCGCTGCCCCCGGGGCGAAAGAGCCTGGCGGTGGCCCTGCGCTACCGCGCCTCCGACCGGACCCTCACCGACGCCGACGCGGACGCCTGTCACGCCCGCATCGTCGAGCGGCTCCGCGCCGACCCGACGGTGCGCGCCGAGCTGCGGAGCTAGGAGCGTGGCGATCCGGAAAGGATGGCGGCGACTTGTGGGTCCGGTCGCCCCGGGCCGCATGCGAAGGCCAGTGATCGCGCGGGGTTTGACACGCCCCGCTCATTCAGCTAACAGTCCCGGACACTTGGACCAGCGGGCGAGGGGATCGTGACCAAGGCGGACATCATCGAGAGCGTTTACGAGAAGGTGGGCTTCTCCAAGAAGGAGGCCGCCGAGATCGTGGAGATGGTGTTCGACACGATCAAGGAGACGCTCGAGCGCGGCGAGAAGATCAAGATCTCGGGGTTCGGCAACTTCATCGTCCGCGACAAGAAGTCCCGCGTCGGCCGCAATCCGCAGACGGGCGAGGAGATCGAGATCTCCGCCCGCCGGGTGCTCACCTTCCGCCCCAGCCAGGTCCTGAAGAACGCGCTGAACGGGCCGGACGAGCCGGGTGCCCCCCCCGGGGAGCAGGGGTAGGGTCGCCCCGGGCCGGAGGCCGCGCCAGGCGCGGCCCTACTCCTTTTCCTTCTCCCCGGCGAGCCGGTAGAGCGTCTTCCGGTCGATGCCCAGCACCTCGGCGGCCCGCGTCTTGTTCCCGCCCACCTCGGCGAGGACCAGGAGGGCGTAGCGCCGCTCCAGCTCCGCGAGCGTGGGCCGGTCGGCCACCGCCACGCCGCCGACCGGCCCGGGCACCGGCGTGCCGCGCACGTTCGGCGGGAGGTCCTCGGGAAGGACGACGCCGGCGGGGTTCAGGGCCAGCGCCCGGGCCACGACGTTCTCGAGCTCGCGCACGTTGCCGGGCCAGCCGTAGGCGACGAGGTGGTCCCGGGCCGCCGGGGAGATGGCCGCCGCGCCGTCGGGGCGGCCGTGCTTGTGCGCGAAGTGCTCGGCGAGGAGGAGGATGTCCTCCCGCCGCTCCCGCAGCGGGGGAATGTGGATGGTGACCACGTTGAGGCGGAAGTAGAGGTCCTCGCGGAAGCGCCCCTCCTTCACCGCCAGCACCAGGTCGCGGTTCGTGGCCGCGACCACGCGGACGTCCACCGCCACCGGCTCGTTGGTCCCGACGCGGCGCACGGTGCCCTCTTGAAGGGCGCGCAGGAGGCGCGCCTGGAGGTTGGGCCCGACGTCGCCGATCTCGTCGAGGAAGATGGTGCCGCCGCTGGCCTCCTCGAAGAGGCCGCGGCGCGACGCCTGGGCGCCGGTGAAGGCGCCGCGCGCGTGCCCGAAGAGCTCGGACTCGAGCACCCCCTCGGCGATGGCGCCGCAGTCCACCGGGACGAACGGCCCTCCCGCCCGCGGCGAGGCCTGGTGGATGGCGCGGGCCACCAGCTCCTTCCCGGTGCCGCTCTCGCCCAGGATGAGGACGGTGGCGTCGGTGGCGGCGACCCGGGCCGCGGTCTTGTAGACCTGGAGCATCGCCTCGCTGCGCCCCACCACGTTCTCGAGCCGGTACTTGTCGCGGACGTCGCGGCGCAGGGCCCGGTTCTCGAGCACCAGGGCCCGCTGCCGCAGCGCCCGGGCCACCACCAGCTTGATGGCGTCGACGTCGTAGGGCTTGGAGATGTAGTCGAAGGCGCCGCGCCGGATGGCCTCCACCGCCCCGTCGACGTTGCCGAAGGCCGTCACCAGGATGACCGGCGTGTCCGGGGCGCGCTCGCGGTAGGCGTCGGTGAGCTCCAGCCCCCCGGTGTCGCCCATGCGGATGTCGGAGACGACCAGGTCCGGCGCCGACCCGGCGGCGAGCCGCTCCACCGCCTCGCGCCCGTCGGCGAGCGGCGTCACCCGGTGTCCCTCGGCGCCGAGGATGCGGGTGAGGAGGTCCCGGCTCGAGGCGTCGTCGTCGACAACGTAGATGCTGGCGGACCCCATGGGCTCAGCCGGTGGCGCGCCACGCCGGAGCGGGGACGAGGAGGGTGAAGGTGGCGCCGCGGCCCGGCAGGCTCTCCACCTCGATCCGGCCCTTCAGGGCCCCGGCGATCTCGCGGCAGATGGCGAGGCCCAGGCCCGTGCCCTTGCCCCGGGGCTTGGTGGAGTAGAAGGGCTCGAAGATCCGCTTGCGCTCCTCGGGCGCGATCCCCGGGCCGCTGTCGGACACGGAGAGGGCCAGGTGATCGCCGGCGCGCCGGGCGCGGACGACGAGCCGGCCGCCCTGCGCCATCGCGTCGACGGCGTTGCTGAGGAAGTTGGTGAGGACGTGGCGGACGAGCGACGGGTCGAGCGCGACGCGGCCCATCTCCGCCGGCACGTCCCTCTCCACCGCGATGCGGCCGCGGGCCTCGGCGGAGAGCGTGAGCGAGAGGGCCTCGTCGACGAGGTCGGCCACCTCCACCGGCTCCGGGGCCGGCATCAGGGCCCGGGCCGAGTCCAGGAAGCGGCGGATGATGGCGGTCATCCGCCGGACCTCGCTCTCGATGACGCCCAGCTCCTCGCGCAGCTCGGGCGGGCAGGAGGGCGAGCGGGCCACGAGCTGCACGTGGCCGGAGATGGCGTTCAGCGGGTTCCCGAGCTCGTGGGCGATGGTGCCCGAGAGCTGGCCCAGGGCCGCGAGCCGCTCCTTGGCGGTGA
>DATBLK010000070.1:0-10056 GCA_036555405.1 Anaeromyxobacteraceae bacterium | reverse complement strand
CCGAAGAGCGCGTGGGGGAGGTCGCCGAGGAAGCGCGAGGGCTCGGCCTGCCGGAAGCTCGGCCCGCCGTCGGCGTAGGTCATGCGCCGGCGCGCCAGCGAGAGCGCCAGCCGGTGCCGCGCCCGCGTCATGCCCACGTAGCAGAGGCGCCGCTCCTCGTCGAGCTCCGCGGTCCGCTCCGCCGCCGCCTCGTCGCGCCAGGGCCGCCGGTAGGGGAGCATCCCCTCCTCCATCCCGGCGAGGACCACGGCGTCGAACTCCAGCCCCTTGGCGGCGTGGAGGGTCATGAGCGCCACCCGCCCCTCGGGCGTCGGCCCGTCGGCCTCGCCCAGGAGCGCGATCTGCTCCAGGAAGCGGGCCAGGGGCGGGGGATCGGGCTCCTCGGGATCGGAGGGCGGCGTCGCGGCGCGCTGCGCCTCGTCGAACTCGCGCGCCGCCGCCAGCAGCTCGACGAGGTTCTCGGCCCGCTCCACCGCCTCGTCCGTGCCCTCGGCCTTGAGCCGCTCCAGCAGGCCGGTCCCCCGGAGCACCGCGTCCACCGCCTCGCCCGCCGGGAGCGACGCGACGCGGCCGTGGAGGTCGAGGACCAGCTCCCGGAACTCGCGGAGGGCGCGCCGGGGGGCGGCCCTGAGGTCGGCGAGCGCCTCCTCGACGCCCAGCGCCTCGAAGAGCGAGAGGCCTCGGCCCCGCGCCGAATCCTGAAGTCCGGCGAGCGACTTCTCGCCCACGCCGCGCGCCGGCCGGTTCACGACCCGCAGGAGGTCGAGGTCGCTCCGGGGCTCGAGCGCCAGGCGCAGGTAGGCGGCCGCGTCCTTCACCTCGGCCCGCTCGTAGAAGCTCGTTCCCCGCACGATGACGTAGGGCACCCGCGCCGCCCGCAGCGCCGACTCGAGCGGCCGGCTCTGGGCGTTGGTCCGGTAGAGGACCGCCATCTCCTCCCAGGCGGTGCCGCGGGCCCGCTCCGCGAGGAGGGCGCGGCCGATGCGCTCCGCCTCCTGCCCCTCGTCGTCGGCGACGAGGAGCTGGAGCGGCTCGCCCCCCTCCCGCGCCGTCCAGAGCCGCTTCTCGCGCCGGCGGCCGGCCCGGGCGATGACGGCGTGGGCGGCGTCGAGGATGAAGCGGCTGGAGCGGTAGTTCTGCTCCAGCTTCACCACCCGGGTCCCGGGGAAGTCGGCGTCGAAGCCGAGGATGTTGGCGACGTCGGCCCCGCGCCAGCGGTAGATGGCCTGGTCGTCGTCGCCCACGGCGCAGACGTCGCGGCGCTCTCCGGCGAGGTGGCGGACGAGCCGGTACTGCGCCGGGTTCGTGTCCTGGAACTCGTCCACCAGCACGTGGCGGAAGCGGGCGGCCCAGCGGGCGCGGAGCACCGGGTCCCGCTCCAGCAGGCGGAGCGGGAGGTCGAGGAGGTCGCCGAAGTCCACCGCCCCGGCGCGGGAGAGCGCCGCCTGGTAGCGGCGCCAGGTCTCCACCGCCGCCTGGCCGGCCTGGTCCCACTCCTCGGGCCGGACCTCGGCTGGGCTCCGGCCGTCGTTCTTCCAGCGGTCGATGCGCGAGAGCGCCTGGCGCGGCGAGAGCAGCGCCGCGTCGACGCGCGCCTCCGCGAGCACTCGCTTCACCAGCGCCATCTGGTCGCCGTCGTCGTAGATGGGAAAGGAGGGCGACAGTCCGGCCGCCTGCGCCTCGCGCCGCAGGAAACGGGCGCCGAAGGCGTGGAAGGTCGAGACCCAGCAGGAGCCGGCCTCCGGGCCCAGCAGGGCCTCGAGCCGCTCCCGCATCTCGCCCGCCGCCTTGTTCGTGAAGGTGACGCAGAGGACGTGCCAGGGGGCGACGCCGCGCGCCCGGACGAGGTGGGCGACGCGGTGGACGATGACCCGCGTCTTCCCCGAGCCGGCGCCGGCCAGGACCAGCAGCGGCCCGTCGCCGTGCAGCACCGCCTCTCGCTGCGCGTCGTTCAGGGGATCGAGCACCGGGTCGGCCACGGGGAGGGAGACCATAACCGATGTCCGGCCGCGGGGCCCTGCGCCATACTCCGCCCGTGGCCCCTCCCCTCCGCATCGTCCCGCTCGGCGGGCTCGGCGAGGTGGGGATGAACTGCCTGGCGCTGGAGTGCGCCGGGCGGATCGCCGTCGTCGACTGCGGTCTGCTCCTCGACGCCGGCCTTCCGGGCGCCGAGGTGGCCGCGCCCGACCTCCGCTGGCTCCTCGAGCGCCGCGAGGCGGTGGACGCCGTCTTCCTCACCCACGGCCACGACGACCACCTGGGCGCGCTGCCGCTCCTCCTCGCCGCCGTGCGCGCGCCGGTGTTCGGGCCGCGCCTGGCGCTGGAGCTCCTGCGCCGCCGGCTCGACGAGGCGGGCGTCGCCGCCGACCTGCGCCCGGGGGCGCCGGGCGCGCCCCGGGGGGCCGAGGGCTCCCCGTTCCGCGCCGAGCTCGTTCCCGTGGCCCACTCCATTCCCGACGCCTGCGCCCTGGCGCTCTCCACGCCGCAGGGAACCGTGGTCCACACCGGCGACTTCAAGCTCGACCCCGAGCCCCTCGACGGGCGGGCCACCGACGAGGCCAGGCTCGAGGCGCTGGGGCGGGCCGGGGTGCGGCTCCTGCTCTCCGACTCCACCAACGCCGGCGTGCCGGGCCTCGCCCCGACGGAGCGGTCGGTGCGGGCCGGCCTCGACGCCGCCCTGGCCGGGGCGCGCGGCCGGGTGGTGGTCTCCACCTTCGCCTCCCACCTCCACCGCATCCAGCAGGTCGCCGACGCGGCGCGGACCCGCGGCCGCCGCCTCGCCTTCCTCGGCCGCTCGGTGGAGGAGAGCGCGCGGCTCGGCCTCGAGCTCGGCCACCTGTCGATCCCGCCGGCGCAGCTCGCCTCGCTCGCCGAGGTGCGCGAGGCGCCGCCCGCCGAGGCCTGCGTCCTCGTCGCCGGCTCCCAGGGCGAGCCCCGGAGCGCGCTCGCGCGCCTGGCCCGGGGCGAGCACCCGGACCTCCGGCTCGGCCCCGGAGACCTCGTCGTCCTCTCGGCCCGGACCATCCCCGGGAGCGAGCGCGCCGTGGGCGAGGTGCTGGACGGCCTGGCCCGGCTCGGCGCCGAGGTGGCCCAGGGCGGGGCGCTCCACGCCACCGGCCACGGCTGCGAGGAGGACCTCCGGCGGATGATCCGGCTCGTCCGGCCCGCCGCCTTCCTCCCGGTCCACGGCGCCCGGCGCATGCTGGAGCGGCACGCCCGGCTCGCCGCCGAGGAGGGCGTCGCCGCTCGGGCCGTCGCCGAGGACGGCGAGGTGGTCGAGCTCTCCGTGGCCGGCCTGCGCCTCGCCGGCGAGCGGGTGCCGGCGGGGCGCGCCTACGCCGACCGCGAGGCGCTCGGCGCCGCCTTCGGCGAGGAGGTGGCCCGCGAGCGGCGGCGTCTCGCCGAGGGCGGGCTGGTGGCGGTGGTGCTGGCGGTGGACAGGGGGACGGGGGCGGTGGTACGGGGACCGGAGGTGCACGGCGTGGGCGTCGCCGGGCTCGAGGGATGCGAGGCGGCCGTCCGCGGCGAGGTGCTGGAGGCGCTCGGCGCCTCCCGGGGTCCCTCCCGCCCCGAGGGCGCGGAGCGGGACGAGGCGATCCGGGCCGCGGTGCGGCGGGTCTTCCGCCGGGCCGGCCTGCGGCGCCCGGAGGTCCTGGCGGTGCTCGTTCCGCCGTGAGGAGGAGGAGTCGTGCCCAGCTTCGACGTGGTGAGCGAGCTCAACATGATGGAGGTGGAGAACGCTTTCAACCAGGCCCGCAAGGAGATCCTCCAGCGCTACGACTTCAAGGGGACCTCCACGGATCTGGAGCGGGCCCAGGACGGCGCCCTGGTGGTGAAGGCCGGGAGCGAGGGGCGAGCCGAGGCGGCGCTGACCGTGCTCATGGAGAAGCTCGCCAAGCGCGGCGTGCCGCTCGAGGGGCTGGATCCGCAGAAGGTGGAGCCCGCCTCCGGCGGCCACGTGCGCCAGGTGGTGAAGCTGAGGAAGGGGCTGAAGCAGGAGGACGCGAAGCGCATCGCCGCGCTGGTGAAGGAGACCGGGCTCAAGGTCCAGGCCGCCATCCAGGGCGAGAAGGTGCGCATCTCCGGGAAGAAGAAGGACGACCTCCAGGTCTGCATGCAGACCCTGCGCGCCGCCAAGCTCGGCATCCCGCTCCAGTTCCAGAACTTCGCGGAGTAGGGCCCGACGGCCGGATCGCGGTTCGGGGGACCTGCCGTCGCCGCGGGTCGAGGTCGGGTGCAGGCCCCCGGGGCGAGGGGGAGGGCCGCGAGGCGCCTTCAGGCCTCCGCTTTCACCTTCCGGTAGTGCCGGCGCGCCTTGGCGCGGTTCCCGCAGTCCTTCATCGAGCACCAGCGGCGGGTGTGGCTCCTCGTCTCGTCGACGAAGAGCCAGCCGCACTCCTGGCTCTCGTGCAGGCCGCAGACCCGGACGCGGGCGAGGTCGGCGCCCGAGACCAGGAGCTCGGCCGCCGAGGCGGCCACCGGCCAGAGCGGGGCGTCGAGCGCTCCGGGGAGGTCCTCCCAGGCGAGCGCGCAGGCGCCGGCGGTGCAGCGGATGCGGCGGTGGGAGAGCGCCTTTCCCAGCGCCGCGCCGAGGAGGTCGAGGTCGGCCTGCCGCGGCGACCGCCCCTGGGCGTAGGCCAGGAAGGCGCCGAAGACCGCCTCCCGCAGGGCGAGGGCCTCGCGGAAGGCGGCCTCCGCCTCGGCCGGGCGGCGGCGCGCGTCCGCCAGGAGACGGCGGGCCTGGGCCTCGGAGATCGCCCCCGCCTGGCGGCCCCAGGAGAGGAGGGTCGGGTAGTCGCGGAGCCGGTCGCGCTCGTCCTCGGCGCCGCGCATCCCGCTCACCGTGTTCGCGAAGTCGAGGCACAGCCGCCCGCCGAGCAGCTCGAACCGCCATTCCGTCGCCGGGGACGCGCCCATATAACCTCCTATCTAGCACTTGACAGGTTACAGGGCGAGCGCTAGATCGTCAACCATCATAACCGCAGTATGCAGGTTAGGAGGACGTCATGGCGAGCTCGACCGTTTCCCTCTCTCCCCGCTCCCTCGCGGCCGGGCGCTCTCGCTCCGCCCTGCTCGACGGCGCCGTGCTCGTCGCCGTCTGGGTGGCGCTCTGGACCTTCTTCGCCCTGGGCGTGCTGCGGCCGGCGGCGGGCCTCGAGATCGAGCGCCCGGCGGCGGAGCGGCCGGCCTGACCCCGGTGGGCGAGCCTCCTGCGAGCCTGCCCGCGCCCGTCGAGGGGCTCAGGGCGAGCGGGGGAGGCCCAGGGAGCCCTCGGCGCTCGCCAGGATCTCGGCGGGACCGGCGAACGGCGAGGCGGCGTCGTGCGTCGCCGAGCCGACGGCCGCGGACGCGACGCGCACGGCCCCGGTGGCGCCTCCGCTCCACTCGAAGGCCTCGGCGCGGCGGCGGAGCCGCTCGGCGACGACCGCGGCCCCGGCCGCCGCGGTCCCGGGCAGGATCGCCACCAGCCCGGTGGCCCCGCGCCGCCCCAGCGTGTCCCCGGCGCGGAGCATCCCCGCCAGGCGGGTGGCGAGCAGGTCCACGGCCGCCTCCGGGCCCGCCGGCTCGAGCCGCACCTGGACGGCGACCACGCTGAGCTCCAGGCGGCGCTCCAGAGCCCTCGAGAAGGCCGCCTCCAGCGTCGGGCCGAGGTCTCGCGGCTGGACCAGCGCCGTCGGCGTGGCCGGAAGGGCGTCGCCGGCGAGCGGGGCGGTGCCCGCCGCCCGGCGCAGGCGCTCCAGGGCCTGGCGGGCGGCGTCGAGCACCTCCTGGATCTGCGCGTCGTCCGCGAGCCGGACGTCGAAGTCGGCCTCCACCTCGGGGATGAGGCGCCCCATCGCGGCGAGCGCGAGCGACACCGCCTCCCGATCGAGCCCCACGGTCCGGCCCGCGTCGATCGCCTCGACCACCGCGTCGGCCGGCCGCTCCGAGAGCCAGACGCCGGCCAGCCGCCCCGAGGCGTACACCGCGGCGCGCAGCCCCGCGGGGCGGTTGGACCCGCCCTCCCCCGGCGGCGGCGGCCCGGCGTGGACCAGGGCCTCGCGCAGCCGCTCGGGGAGGTTCCAGCGCGCCGCCAGGAAGCGCGAGACCTCGTCGTGCGTGGCCCCGAGCTCCGCCCGCTCCAGCTCGAGGAGCCGCTCGTGGCTGCCCCGGGCGTCCCGCGCCAGGGTGCCGTACGCGGCGGCCAGGGTCTCGGCGAGCGCCAGCATCCCCAGGTCCTGCAGGAGCCCGGCGAGGAACGCCTCCTCGGGGTTCAGCCCCCAGCGGTCGGCGATCGAGCGGGCCCCGATGGCCGAGTAGAAGGCCCGCCTCCAGTAGGCCATGCGGTCGAAGCCGCCGCCGTCGTCGCCGCGCCGCGCCCGGGCGAGCGAGAAGCTGAGCGCGGCGGCGAGCACGGTGTTGGAGCCGAGCAGCACCACGGCGCGCGACAGCGTGGCCACGTCCCCGAAGGCGAGCGCGGCGGAGTTGGCGATGCGCAGCAGGCGCGCGGCGAGCGCCGGGTCGTGCGACAGGCACTCCGCCATGGCCCGGAGGTCGAGGTCGGGCTGCCGGCTGAGCCGCATGAGCTCGAGGACCGACGCCGGCAGGCTCGGCAGCGTCGGGCACGACAGCAGGCGTTGCTCCAGCCTCGCGTCCACGGGCGCCTCGTCGCCCCAGGGTACCGGGAGCGCCGCCGCCGGTCACCAGCCCGGAACGGTATTCCGGCCCCTTCCGCCCGACCCCGAGCGAGTCGAGGGGCGAGGCCGCGAGGTCAGTGAACCCGCCCGGCGACGCTGCCGTCGCCGCGCACCGAGAGGGCGAAGGGAACGACCCCGACGCCGTACTTCCGCGCCAGGTCGGGGCGGCGCGAGACGTCGACGAGCAGCGGGGCGCGGCCCTGGGCGCGTAGCTTCCTCTCCAGCTCCTGGCAGTCGGCGCACAGCGGGTGCGTGAACTGGACCACGGCGTCCCCGCCAGGCGTGCCGCCGAGCTCGGCGAGGTCGATGCGCGCGACCGAGCGGGCGCGCACGCCGCGGAGCTGCGCCCCGACGCGGTAGGCGATGCAGCCCACGCACAGGCCCATGGTCGAGGACACGAGCGCCAGCGCCGCCACCAGGATGGCGATGGCGTTCCCGGCGCCGTCGAGCCCGGCGGCGTGGAGCACCGTCGCGCCCCAGAGGAAGAGGGCGCCGAGCTGGTTGGCGAAGCGGGGCGGGCGCGCGTCCTCCACCGGCCCCTCACCCAGGCGCGGCTGGATCACCGCGTAGTAGAGGCGGCAGGGGAGGCACCACTTCCGGCCGAAGCGCAGCGTCAGGGTGAGCTGGAGCGCCGGCAGCGCCAGGAGCGGCCACAGCCCGGTCGCCAGCGCCGCGATCGCCACCAGGGCGACGAAGCCCTGCATGGCGCGGGGGGCGCGCGAGTCGATGACGTCGAGGTCCCTGTACGGGTCGGCGGTGCGGGCGGCGGGCATGGCGTCCTCCGGATCATCCGTTATAGCGGAGGACTCGCCAGGCGCAAGCCGTACCCCTCGTTGCGCCGGGGGCCCGGGCGGGGCTAGATCCCGCCGCCCGTGGCGACGCGCGTCTACCTGCACACCCTCGGCTGCCCCAAGAACCGGGTGGACTCCGAGGTCATGCTCGGCGCGCTCTCCGGCGCCGGCTTCCGCCTGGTCCCCGAGCCCGCCGAGGCCGAGGTCATCGTCGTCAACACCTGCGGCTTCATCGAGGCGGCGAAGCGGGAGTCGGTGGACGCCATCGTCGAGCTGGCGGAGCAGAAGCGGCGGGGACGCTGCCGCAAGCTCGTCGTCGCCGGCTGCCTGGCGCAGCGCTACCACGCCGAGCTGGCGCGGGAGCTCCCCGAGGTGGACCACTTCGTGGGCACCGGCGCCACCCAGGACGTCGCCGCCATCGTCCGCGACGCGCAGGCCGCCCGCGTCGTCGTGCCCGACCCCGACTTCATCCACGACGCCGCCACGCCCCGGGTGAATTCGCTCCCGGCGCACACCGCCTACTTGAAGATCTCCGAGGGCTGCGACAACGCCTGCGCCTTCTGCATCATCCCCCGGCTGCGGGGCCCGCAGCGCTCGCGCCCCGCCGACGACCTCGTCGCCGAGGCCGAGGCGCTGGCGGCCGGCGGCGCCCTGGAGCTCTCGCTCGTCGCCCAGGACCTCACCGCCTGGGGTCAGGACCTCCCCGGCCGGCCGCGGCTCGAGGCGCTCCTCTCCGCCCTGGCCCGGGTGGAGGGGCTGCGCTGGATCCGGCTGCACTACGCCTACCCGCGCGACTTCCCCGACGCCCTCGTCGAGGTCATCGCCCGGGAGCCGCGCATCGTGAAGTACCTCGACATGCCCCTGCAGCACGCCTCCGACCGGCTGCTCCGGTCGATGAAGCGCGGCCGCCCCTCCCGCTACCTGCGCGAGCTGCTGGCCACGCTGCGGGCCCGCGTCCCCGGCATCGCCATCCGCACCTCCCTCATCGTCGGGCTCCCGGGCGAGACCGAGGAGGACTTCGAGGAGCTCCTGGCCTTCGTCCGCGAGCAGCGCTTCGAGCGCCTGGGCGTCTTCGAGTACTCGCGCGAGGAGGGGACGCCGGCGGCGGCGATGCCGGGCCAGGTGCCGGCGCGGTCGAAGAGGCGCCGCCTCGATCGCGTGATGGAGGCGCAGCGCGAGATCGCCCGGGAGCAGCAGCGGGCCCTGGTGGGCCGCCGCCTCGAGGTGCTGGTGGAGGGGCGCGCCGAGGAGACCGAGCACCTCCTCGCCGGCCGCCACGCCCAGCAGGCCCCGGAGATCGACGGGCTCACCTACGTGAACGAGGGCGTGGCCTACCCCGGCGAGATCGTCACCGTGGAGATCACCGACGCCCACGACCACGACCTCGTGGGCCGGGTGGTGGCCCGCGACCCCCGGCGCCCGGCCCGCCGCCTGCCGGCGCGTCCCGGCGGGGCTGGCGGCAAGCGGGCGGGCCTGCGTATCCTGGCGTAGATGCGCTGCGCCGCTGTCGTCTCGCTCCTGCTCCTCGCCGCCTGCCGGCGGGAGGCGCCGACCGCGACCGCGACGCCCTCCTCCACCCCGACCGGATCCGGCGCCACCGCGACCCCGACCCCTCCTTCCGTTCGCCCCGAGCGCAGCGAGGCCCCCGAGCCCGGCGAAGGGGCCGAGCGGGGTCGAAGGGCCCCATCCCAGACCCCGCACCCGACCCGGACCCCGGCCCTCCCCCCCGCCACGGCAGGGGAGAGGGGCACGGCCCGCGCGCGCACCGACGCCACCGTCGACGAGAACCAGGAGACCCTCTACAGCTGGGAGGGCGCCGACGGGAGCACGCACTTCGGTCCGCTCCGCAGCGTGCCTCCGGCGCTCCGAAGGCAGGCGCGGCCGGTGACGACCGAGGTGGGCGTGGTCGGAGGAGGGGAGAGCGGTCGCGGGGAGCGGTGGAACTACGTGCCGTCGGCGCCGCCCGAGAGGCCCGCCCCGAGGCGCGAGGGCGCGAGCGCGCCGGCCGGAGGGACGGCGCCGGCCGGGCGGCCGCCGCCGGAGCCGCCGCGCGAGGGGCCGGGGAGAAACGAGTAGGCCCGGCCGCAGGGACCCCGGGTGAAATCCACTCCTCCCCGCAGGGGGGAGGGGGAGATCGACCCTCAGCCCCCCAGCCTGCGCGCCCCCGCGGGTATCGCCACCTCGAAGGCCGCGTCGGGGATGCCGGTGTTGCGCCGCACGCGCTCGAGCCGGACCTCGTTCACGTTCCCCTGCGCGTCGCGCACCCGCGTCGCCGTCACCTCGCCCGAGGGCCCGACCTCGAGCGCCACCCACTCGACGCGCGGGTCGGCCTTCTTCGGGCGCATCCGCAGCCAGCCGTCGCCGTCTAGGGCGACCTCGAACTCGCGGGTGAGGCTCCCCCTCCCCAGGAGGAAGGTCACGGCCGCGCTCATGGCGCTGGCGTCGAAGCGCTCGTCGACGAACGCCTGGTTCGCCTCCGGCTCCCACTGGACGAGGCGCGACCCCACCACCGCCACCGTCTTCCGTTCCGGCGACTCGTAGTCCCAGCGCATCCTCCCCGGTCGCTTCACCCGGAGCGTTCCCCGGGA
>DATBLK010000272.1:0-10616 GCA_036555405.1 Anaeromyxobacteraceae bacterium | reverse complement strand
TACAGGGTCTTCTCTCGCCGACCACCCTCGCCGTCGTGGTGGTCGCGGTCTGCCCTGGCGGCGGGTGCGACCGACAGGGCCGCGAAGGCGAGTACAGTCAGCAGGGGCTTGCGCTTCGTCATGTGCTTGCCTCTCGGGGTGCGGGTTTCTCCTGCAGCCGCCCCTACGCACCCCGCCGGCCGGAACCGGACACCGGCCCCTCCTGCGCCGAGGCGAAGCGGCCCGAGCGGCCCTATGGGGTCTGTCGAGGAGGATCTCCGTCTGAGCCAGCTCGACGTCGATCCGGCCACCTGGGCCGTCCTCAGCCGCTTGCTCGACGAGGCGCTGGATCGCCCCCCGGGAGAGGTCGAGCGCTGGCTCGAAAGCCTCGCCCCGGAGCACCGGGAGCATGCACCCCGACTGCGCGAGCTCCTGGCACACCGCACGTCGGCGGGCGCTCCCTCGCCCCTGCGCACCCTCCCCCGCCTGGAGCCGGGGGTCGGTCCGGAAGAGGAAGCCGCCGAGGCCCCTGGCGGGCCGGGCCGCGCCGTGGGCCCGTACCGGCTCCGCCGGCTCCTGGCCGAGGGCGGCATGGGCGCCGTCTGGCTGGCGGAGCGCGCCGACGGCATGGTCCAGCGCCCGGTGGCCCTGAAGCTCCCCCACCGTTCCTGGGCGGCCTCCGGGCTGGCGGAGCGCATGGCGAGGGAGCGGGAGATCCTCGCCTCGCTGAACCACCCCAACATCGCCAGGCTCTACGACGCCGGCGTCTCCCCCGACGGACAGCCCTGGCTGGCGCTCGAATACGTCGAGGGCCGCCCCATCGACGCCTTCGCCCGCGACCGGGGGCTCGACCTCCGGGCGCGCCTCGGCCTCTTCCTCCAGGTGGCCGGTGCGGTCGCGCACGCCCACGCCCAGCTCGTGGTCCACCGGGACCTGAAGCCCGGCAACGTCCTCGTCACCGCAGAGGGCCAGGTGCGGCTCCTCGACTTCGGCATCGCCAAGCTCCTGGGCGAAGGCGGGGCGCACGAGACCGAGCTCACCCGGCTCGGCGGCCGCCCGCTCACCCCCCGCTACGCCTCGCCGGAGCAGATCGGCGGGGCGCCTTGCGGCGTCGCCTCCGACGTGTACTCGCTCGGCGTCCTGCTCTTCGAGATGCTCAGCGGCGCCTCTCCCTACCCGCTGGAGCGCGAGACGGCGGCGGCACTGGAGGAGGCGATCCTGAAGGCCGAGCCGGCGCGGCCCAGCGAGCTGGCGGCCGAGCCCTCCCTGCGCCGGGCCCTGCGCGGCGACCTCGACGCCGTGATCAGCAGGGCCCTGAAGAAGCGCCCCGAGGAGCGCTACCCCACCGCCGATGCCTTCGCCGGAGACGTGGAGCGCTGGCTGGAGGGCCGCCCGGTGGAGGCCCGGCCCGACAGCCCCGGCTACCGGCTGGGCAAGCTCGTCCGGCGCCACCGGCTGGCGGCGGGCGCGGTCGCGGCGGCGGCGGTGGCAACGCTCGGGGGCGCGGGCTTCGCCGCCTGGCAGGCGCGAGTGGCGTTGGCCGAGAAGCGGACCGCCGAGGAGGTGAAGGACTTCGTGGTCTCGATCCTGCGCGACGCGGACCCCTACGTCTCCGGGAAGATCCCCTCCGCCACCACGCTGCTGCGCCAAGCGCGGGAGCGCGCCGACCGCGGCCTGAGGCCCGAGGTACGGGTGGAGATCCTCGGCATCCTCGGCTCCTCGCTCGCCAGGCTCCAGGACCTGGAGGCAGCCGAGGGGGCGCTGGGCGAGGCGGCCGAGGTGGCGCGGCGGGAGCTCGGACGGGGCCACCCGGCGGCGCTCCGGGCCCGCGTTCGCCTCGCCGAGGTCCATCGTCTCCGCGACCAGACCGGCGAGCTTCGCCGCGACCTGGAGGAGACGCTCCCCCTCCTGCGCGGTCGCGGCGGCGCCCAGGCCGAGGACCTGTTCGAGGCGCTGCTGTGCGCCTGCGACCTGGCGATGACCGAGGGCCGGAAGGACGATGCGGTGTCCCTTGCCGAGGAGGGGGTGGCCCTCGCGGTCGAGCGGTGGGGCGAGCGCAGCTGGCGCACCGCCCAGGCCACCTACTCGCTGGCGGGCGCTCACCTGTCCGCCGATCGGCCCGGGCCGGGGGCGGCGGCGGCCGAGCGCGCCCTCCGCATCGCGCGCGAGCTCGACGCCGGCGACCGGAAGCACCCGTTCACCATCCAGGCTCGGCGCGTCCACGCCACGGCGCTGGGTAGGCTGGGCGAGCACCGGCAGGCCCTCGCCCTCCTCGAGGAGGTCGTCCGCGACGCCCGTGAGGTCTTCGGCCAGCGGAGCACGGTGGTCGCCTACGCGCTCCCCCACCTCACCCTGCAGCAGCTCGCGACCGGCCGGGTCGAGAGTGCCCTGGAGAGCAGCGCCGAGGTGGTGAGCATCGGGGCCTCCAAGCTGGCCCCGGGGTCGGTCGCGATGGCGAACTTCCACCAGGTCCGGGCCCGGGCGCTGCTCGCCGCTCGGCGGGCCGGAGAGGCGCTGGAGGCGCTCCGGGAGGTCCCCGAGACCTACCGGCGCTTCCGCGGGGCCGCGAGCGCGCGCACGCTCGGGGCGCTCCGGTACCGGGCGCTGGCCCTGGCCTACCTCGGGCGGCGGGGAGAGGCGCGACAGGTGCTGCCGCTGGCGGTGGGCGCCGAGGGCCGGGAGGGCGCCGCGCTCGAGGTGGAGGGGACGGTCCGGCGCCTGGTCGGGGACGCGCCGGCCGCCCTGGCGCTCCACCGGGCCGCGCTGGCCTCGGCTCCCGAGGGCGCCGGCTTTCGCCGGATGCGGCTGCTCATGGAGGTGGGGCTCGACGAGCTGGACCTGGGCCAGCAGCCGGCCGCGGCCGCGGCGCTCGAGGAGTCGCTCGTGCTCCGCCGCCGGCTGGAGGTCGAGCTCGCCCCCGAGGTCGCGGACGCGCTGCTCGGCCTGGGTCGCGCCCGGCTGGGCCTCGGGAGGCCGGAGGAGGCCCTCCGGCCGCTCGAGGAGGCCGACGCCTTCTGGCGGGGGTTCGACGGCGAGAGCCGCTGGGCGGGCGAGGCGGCGCTCTGGCTCGGGAGGTGCCGGGCCGCCCTCGGGCAGCGGACCGAGTCCCGCAGGGCCCTGGCCCGCGCCGAGCGCCTGCTCTCGCGCGCGGCGGGTCGGGCGTCCGGGGGAGCGGCAGGAGCGCCCCCGCCCGCAGGGGACTGAGACCCGGACCGGGCGCGCGGGCGCCCCGCGAGGTCATCGGTAGCCCCCATCCCGGCGGTGAGCAAGAGCCATCCTGACAGGGAGGTTGCGGTGCCGGCGGCGCCGCAAGGGGCAGGTGCACAGACGCGCGCCGGCGGGCGGCTCGGCGGCTCGACCCCGTCAGACGGCCCTGCTATGGAGCGATCCCCGCCGAGCGCAGCCGTCCATGGCCGACTTCGTCCACCTCCACCTCCACACCCTCTACTCGCTGCTCGACGGCGCCATCCGCATCAAGGACCTCCTCGCCACCGTGAAGGCGAAGGGCATGTCCGCGGTGGCGGTCACCGACCACGGGAACCTCTTCGGCGCCGTCGACTTCTGGCGCCACGCCCGGGAGGCGGGGGTGAAGCCGATTCTCGGCATGGAGGCCTACGTCGCCGGCGAGAAGGGCCGCAAGGACCGCACCGAGCGGGTCGGGCGCCACCTCATCCTCCTGGCGCGCAACGCCGAGGGCTGGGCCAACCTCCGCTACCTCTCCTCCATGGCCTTCACCGAGGGCTACTACTACGACCCGCGCATCGACAAGCAGCTGCTGCGCGAGCACGCGCGGGGGCTGGTGGGCCTCACCGCCTGCCTCGCCGGCGAGGTGCCGCGCCTGGCGCGCCGGGGCGACATGGACGGCGCCCGCCGCGCCGCCCGCGAATACCGGGACATCTTCGAGCCCGGCGCCTTCTTCCTCGAGGTCCAGTCGAACGGGATGAAGGAGCAGCTGGAGGTGAACGCGCGGCTCGCCGAGCTGGGCGAGTCGGAGGGCATCCCGCTGGCGGCCACCGCCGACGCCCACTACGTGAAGCGCGAGGACGCGCGGGCCCACGAGGTGCTGATGTGCATCGCCTCGGGGAAGACCTTCAACGACCCGAAGCGCATCCGCCACGACACCGACCGCCTCTTCATCGCCGGCCCGGCGGAGATGGAGGAGGCGCTGCCGGGCCACGCCGAGGCCATCGCCAACACCGCCCGCATCGCCGCCAGCTGCGACGTGGAGCTGGAGCTGGGGAAGAGCGTCCTGCCGAAGTTCCAGCTCCCCGAGGGCATCTCCGAGGACGACCACCTCTGCGCCCTGGCGCGCCAGGGGCTCGACCGGCGCTTCCGCGAGATCGAGGGGCGCTACCCGCACGACCGCGACCTCTACCGGCAGCGGCTGGAGATGGAGCTGGGCGTGGTCCGCAAGATGGGCTTCTCCGGCTACTTCCTCATCGTCCAGGACTTCATCAACTGGGCGAAGTCGCGGGACGTGCCGGTGGGGCCGGGGCGCGGCTCGGGGGCGGGCTCCATCGCCTCCTGGGCCCTGCGCATCACCGACCTCGACCCCATCCGCTGGAACCTCTTCTTCGAGCGCTTCCTCAACCCCGAGCGCGTCTCCATGCCGGACTTCGACGTCGACTTCTGCCAGAACCGGCGCGACGAGGTCATCGGCTACGTCGCCGGGAAGTACGGGAAGGACCGCGTCGGCCAGATCATCACCTTCGGGACCCTCAAGGCCCGCTCGGTGATCCGCGACGTGGTCCGGGTCATGGGCCTTCCCTTCGCCGAGGGGGACCGCCTCGCCAAGCTCGTCCCCGAGCCGGTGCAGGGGAGGACGCCGCCGCTCCGGGAGTGCATCGAGAAGGAGCCGCGGCTCAAGCTCCTCTACGAGGAGCCGCAGGTGGTGCAGTCCTTCGTCGACGCCGCGGGCCAGACGCAGCGGGTCACCACCCGCGACGTCCTCGACATCGCCCTGAGCCTGGAGGGGCTGAACCGGCAGGCCGGCCTCCACGCCGCCGGCGTCGTCATCGCCGCCCGGCCCCTGTGGGAGCAGGTGCCGGTGTACCGCGACGGCGAGTCGGAGACCCTGGTCTCGCAGTTCGCCAAGGACGACGCCGAGCGGGCCGGGCTGGTGAAGTTCGACTTCCTGGGCCTGAAGACGCTCACCGTCATCGACGACGCCCTGCGCCTGGTGCGCGCCAACCACCCCGAGCGCAAGGGGCTCACCGCCGCCGACATCCCCATCGACGACCCGGCGGTCTACGACCTCATCGGCCGGGGGGAGACGGCCGGCGTCTTCCAGATGGAGTCGGGGGGCTTCACGAACATGGTCGTGAAGATGAAGCCCTCGAGCTTCGAGGACGTCATCGCCGCCGGCGCCCTCTTCCGCCCCGGGCCGCTCGACCAGCGGCTCGAGGACGGCCGGACGATGGTCGACGTCTTCATCGACCGGAAGCACGGGCGGGAGCAGGTGACCTACCCGCACGAGCGCCTGGCGCCCATCCTCCGGGACACCTACGGCGTCATCGTCTACCAGGAACAGGTGATGCAGATCTCGCAGGTCCTGGCCGGCTACTCGCTCGGCAAGGCCGACCTGCTCCGCCGCGCCATGGGGAAGAAGAAGGCCGAGGAGATGGCCAGCGAGCGGGCCGGCTTCGTCGAGGGGGCGCGCCGCAACGGCGTCGACGAGCGGGTCGCGAGCGGCATCTTCGACCTCATGGAGAAGTTCGCCGCCTACGGCTTCAACCGGAGCCACAGCGCCGCCTACGGCCTGCTCACGGTGCAGACCGCCTGGCTCAAGGCGCACTACCCGGTGGAGTTCGTGGCGGCGCTGATCTCCAGCGAGGCGTCGGACACCGACAAGGTCGTGGCCCACATCCAGGAGGCGCGAGCGGCGGGCATCGAGGTCCTGCCGCCCGACGTGAACGAGTCCGAGCTGGCGTTCCGGGCCATGCCGGCGCCCCCGGGCTCGGCCGAGAAGGGGCGCATCCGCTTCGGCCTGGGCGCGGTGCGGGGCCTGGGCGAGGCCGCGGTGGAGGCGGTCCTCGCGGCCCGCGCCGAGGGCGGACCCTTCCAGAGCCTCTTCGACTTCTGCGCCCGCATCGACGGCCGGAAGATCAACAAGAAGGTGGTGGAGGCGCTGGTGAAGTGCGGCGCCTTCGACTTCGAGGGCGTGCCGCGGTGGCAGCTCTTCGCGGCGCTCGACGCCGCCTTCGCGGCCGGCGCCTCGGCGCAGACCGACCGGATGACCGGTCAGGCCAGCCTCTTCGGCGCCGCCCCGGAGGCGGCGTCCACGCCGCGCTATCCCCGGGCCGGCGACCTCGTCGGGGAGGCCCGGGTCGAGGAGTGGCCCGAGCGGGTGCGGCTCGTCTTCGAGAAGGAGGCGCTCGGCTTCTACGTCACCGGCCACCCGCTCTCCGGCTACGAGAAGGAGGCGCGCCGCTACGCCTCGGCAACCTGCGCCCAGGTGGCCCAGAAGCGGCCGGGGGACAAGGTCTCGGTGGTGGGCGTGGTCGCCTCGCTGCGGGAGCGCACCAGCCGCGAGAAGGGCACGCGGCTCGGCTTCTTCACGCTCGAGGACCTCGCCGGCTCGGTGGAGGTCATCTGCTGGGGAAGCCGGCCGGCGCAGGGCGGCCGGTCGGCGCAGAAGGGATGGGCGGACTGGGAGGAGCTGGTGAAGCGCGACGAGCCGCTCCTCGTCCACGGCGAGGTCCGCCTCGACACCCGCGACGAGGACAAGCCCCGACGCGAGATCGTCGCCAGCGGCATCGAGCTCCTCTCGGCGGTTCGAACGCAGAAGACCGCGGAGGTGGCGCTGCGGATCGACGCCGACCGGCTGGCCGCCGATCGCTCCGAGGCGCTGAAGGCCCTGCTGGGCCGCCACCCTGGCGCCTGCGCCGTCACCGTCCGGGCGGTGATCCCCGGCGAGAGCGAGACCACCGTCCGCCTGCGGGCTCGGGTCGCGCCCGGCGACGAGCTCATCGAGGCGGCGCGCCGGCTCGGCTTCGAGGTCGAGCTCCGCTGACCCGAGCGCGGGACCCTGCGCGGGCGCTGACCGGGCTCGCTGGGCTGCGCAGAACGTGCGCGAGGCGGTTTCCGGATCCGCCAGTTACGCCTGAAGAACCATGTGCTTGCGGCCCGTCCGCCCGGGCAGGGTCCACCCATCGTCTTGAACTTTCAGGGTGAAGGCGTGATACTCGCCTCACCCTCGTGGGTGAACGGGTAGGAACGCTGGCAGCGGGCTGCAGCACGGGCGCCGTTCGCGGCGCGCGAGCTTCGTTTGCGGATGTAGGTGCAGGACGGGGGATGTCATGATGCGAGCACAGACTCGCGCCTCGATGCCTCGCGGAGCCTCGGCCTATTCCGACATCGCAGGCCACATCAAGTGCGATCGCCAGGCCGAGGAGCTCCTCAAGGACTTCTGGGCCGAGATCGCCGACGGGGCCGCGCTCCCGCCGGAGCTGAAGGGGCTCGCCGACGGGGCCCAGCTGGGGTCCCCGGGGGTGCGGCGCTCGCTGACCATGGAGCGGGGCGGGGAGCGGCTCCGCATCGAGGCCACCGCGGTGGGGAAGGGCCGGACGCAGCTGCACCTGTGGCGCGAGTTCCTGGCACCGGGGGCGCCCGAGGGCGAGTTCCGTCCGCCGCCCGCCGCCGACGGGCTCACGCAGCGCGAGCGCGAGGTGGCCCTGCTCGTCGCCGACGGCCTGCGGTCGCGCGAGGTCGCCGAGCGCCTGGGGATCGCCTCCCAGACCGTGAAGAGCCACCTGAAGACCATCTTCGACAAGCTGGGCGTGCGAAACCGCGTGGAGCTGGCGCGGCGGCTCGAGGTGCACTGAGGTGCACTGGAGAGCGGCTCCTCGGCTTGCGGCGCCGAGCCCTGTTGGGTAGGGTCGCGGGTCCCATGGTCACGGTCGACGACGTGCGCGCCGCGCGGGCGCGTATCCAGGATCAGGTCTACTTCTCCCCCTGCGCGCGCAGCGAGACGCTCTCGCGACTCACCGCCTGCAACGCCTGGCTCAAGCTCGAGAACCTCCAGATGACCGGCGCCTACAAGGAGCGAGGCGCCCTCGCCAAGCTGCTCTCGCTCTCGCCCGAGGAGCGGGCCCGGGGGCTCATCGCCGCCAGCGCCGGGAACCACGCCCAGGGCGTCGCCTACCACGCCGGGCGGCTGGGCGTGCCGGCCACCATCGTCATGCCCGAGGGGACCCCGCTCCTCAAGGTCGCGAACACGCGCAGCCACGGCGCCCGGGTGGTCATCGCCGGCTCGAACTTCGACGAGGCCTACGCCGAGGCGCGGCGCATCGAGGCGGCGGAGAAGCTCACCTTCGTGCACCCCTTCGACGACGAGGCGGTCATCGCCGGCCAGGGCACGATCGGCCTCGAGGTCCTGGAGCAGGTGCCGGACCTCGACGCGGTGATGGTGCCGGTGGGCGGGGGCGGGCTCGTCTCCGGCATCGCCGTGGTGGTGAAGGCGCTCCGGCCGCAGGCCCGGGTGGTGGGCGTCGAGACCGAGGTGCTCCCCTCGATGCTCGCCTCCCTGGAGGAGGGTCACCTGGTCACCGTGGAGTCCGGCACCACCCTCGCCGACGGAATCGCCGTGAAGCGGCCCGGCGAGATCACCTTCGCCCACGTCAGCAAGCTCGTGGACGAGATCGTCACCGTCTCCGAGGAGGAGATCGCGAGCGCCATCCTGTACCTCCTGGAGCGCGAGAAGACGGTGGTGGAGGGGGCGGGCGCGGTGGGCGTGGCGGCGCTACTCAACAAGAAGGTCCGGCTCGAGGGCCAGAAGGTCGTGAGCGTGATCTCCGGCGGCAACATCGACGTGAACGTCCTGGCCCGCGTCATCGAGCGCGGGCTGGTCCGCGACGGCCGGCTGGTGCGCATCAGCGTGCACCTCCACGACAAGCCCGGCCAGCTCGCCCGCGTCTCCCAGGTGGTCGCGGCCCACAAGGCCAACGTCATCGAGGTGCACCATTCGCGGGCCTTCTCCGACCGCTTCGGCGACACCACCCTGCAGCTCACGCTCGAGACCCGCGGTCCCGACCACGTGGAGGAGATCCTCCGGGCGCTGCGGGAGCGCGGCTACGCCGTGAACCGCGTCTGACTCCGAAGGGAGGAGACCCCGTGCGCACCATCCGGATCGCCCTCGCCGCCGTCGTCCTCTTCGCCGCCGGCTTCGCAGCCGGCTACCTCTACCGCCGCGCCTACCACCCGACCTTCGAGGAGAAGGTCGAGGGCGCCGGGAAGGACCTGCAGCGGGCCTGGGACAAGGTGTCGAAGTAGGGCGTCAGCGCAGGACCGGCAGCGCCCGCCGGTCCCCCTCCGCGGCGCGGCGGTTCCAGGCGGGGGCGCCGCGCGGCGCCGCGCCGCCGAAGGCCCAGCGGGCGGCGTCGGCGGTGGGCCGGACCTCGAGCCCCTGCCCGCGGATCATCCCCACCACCGCCTCCGGGCTGGTCCCGGCGCTGGTCAGGTAGTTCCCCACCATGGTCCCGTCGGCGCCGGCGGCGAAGACGAGGTGCTGCTTCTCGCCCAGGTTCACCTCGCGCCCGCCCATGGCGAAGACGTGGGCCGCCGGCATCATGAGCCGGAAGACGGCGACGGCGGCGAGGCACTCCCCGGGCGCGATTCCGGGCGCGCGCTCGAGGGGCGTCCCCGGCCGCGGGTTCAGGAAGTTGAGGGGCACGCAGTCGGGGTCGAGCTCGCGCAGCGTCTCGGCGAGCTCGACGCGCTGGTCCGGCGTCTCGCCCATGCCCAGGATGCCCCCGGAGCAGACGTCGAGCCCGAGCGACTTGGCGGCGCGGATGGTCTCGATCTGCTCGTCGAACGAATGGGTGGTGCAGATCCGGTCGAAGTGGCTGCGCGCCGTTTCCAGGTTGTGGTGGAAGCTCTGGAGCCCGGCGCGCTGCAGCCGCTCCAGCTCCGGCCTCCGCATGAGGCCGAGCGAGGCGCAGCGCATCACGGAGGTCTCGTCCCTCATGAGGCCGAGCGCCTCCTCCAGGGCGCGGAGGTCCGCCTCGCGCGAGAGGCGGGTCCCCGAGGTGACCACCGAGAACTCGCGCGCCCCCGCCTCCTCGGCGGCCCGGGCGTGGTCGGCGATCTCGCGCGGCGAGAGCATGGGGTAGACGGGCGCGCCGGTGCCCTCGAAGCGCGCCGACTGGGCGCAGAAGCCGCAGTCCTCGGCGCAGTTGCCGCTCTTGGCGTTGGTGATGCCGCAGAGCGAGACCTGGTTCCCGTGCACCGCCTCGCGGACGGCGCGGGCCCGGGCCATGAGCGCGCCGAGCTCCGGCTCCTGCGCGTGGCGGATGAGGCGGCGGGCCTCCTCGGCCGGGATGGGCTCGATGCCCCGGGGGAGAGGGCCCCTCGTCGTGGACGTCGTGGACATGGGCGCGGACCATGGCAGGCCGGCGGGTGGATCGTCAACCCGGGCCGCGCCGATGGGTTGACGATGGTTCCCTTCGGGGACTCGGGGCACGCTTCTCCACCCCGCTGCGGCAGCGCGCTGCCCGCGCCCGGATGCCCTCTCCCCGGTACCGGCCCTCATGGTTCATCACAAGTCGAGTGGCCGGACGGACGAGCCACGCCGAGACCCGTGACCGGTTCGGCTCACGAGCCAGACTGGGCGCCAGCCGGCGCAGTCCGCACCGTGGGAA
>DATBLK010000261.1:0-7324 GCA_036555405.1 Anaeromyxobacteraceae bacterium | reverse complement strand
CGGGCGTGACCTTCCTCTCCGACATCCTCGCCCGCAAGGCCGGCGAGGTCGAGGCGGCGCGCCGGGCCCGCCCGGAGCGGGAGCTGCGGGCCGCCCTCTCCGACGCCCCGCCCCCGCGCGACTTCGCCGGCGCCCTCTCCCCCCGCGGCGGGCCCCTCCGCCTCGTCGCCGAGGTGAAGCGCGCCAGCCCCTCGGCCGGCGCCATCGCCGCCGCCCTCGACGCCCCCGGTCGGGCGGCGCGCTACCAGGCGGCCGGCGCCGCCTGCGTCTCGGTGCTCACCGACGGCCCCGGCTTCGGCGGCGCGCTCGCCGACCTGGCGGCGGTCCGGTCGCGGGTGGACCTGCCCCTGCTGCGCAAGGACTTCGTCCTCGACGGCTACCAGCTCCTCGAGGCGCGCGCCGCCGGCGCCGACGCGGCGCTCCTCATCGCCGCGGCGCTGCCGGGGGAGGCGCTGCCTCGCCTCCTGGACGCCTGCGGAGGGCTCGGCCTCGCGGCGCTCGTCGAGGTCCACGACGAGGCCGAGCTCGAGGCGGCGCTGGGGGCCGGCGCGCGGCTCGTGGGCGTGAACAACCGCGACCTCCGCAGCTTCGCGGTCGACCTGGCGACCAGCGAGCGGCTGCTCCCCCGCCTCCCCGCGGACGTGAGGGGCGTCGCCGAGAGCGGCGTGCGCACCGCGGCCGACGCCAGGCGGCTTCGCGCCGCGGGGGCGGCGAACCTCCTCGTCGGCGAGGCGCTGGTGCGGGCCGAGGACCCGGCGGCGCTGATGAGGGAGATGATGGATGTCTAGGGTGATCGTCCGCGTGAAGATCTGCGGCGTCACCCGCCTCGAGGACGCGCTCGCCGCGGCCGCCGCCGGCGCCGACGCGGTGGGCTTCAACTTCTGGCCCGGCTCCCGGCGCTTCGTCTCGCCCGGGGCCGCCCGCGCCATCGCCTCGCGCCTGCCGCCCTTCGTCACCGCGGTGGGCGTCTTCGTGAACCAGGACCCGGCCGAGGTCCGCCGCGCCTGCCTCGCGGCCGGCTGCGCCGCGGCGCAGCTCCACGGCGACGAGCCGCCTGCGGACGCGGCGGCGGTGGGCCTCCCGGTGTTGAAGGCCTTCCGCCTGGCCGCGCCCGGCGACCTCCGCGCCCTGGACCGCTGGCCCGGGGCCGCGGTGCTCCTCGACGCGCCGTCGGAGGGCTACGGCGGGAGCGGGCGCGGCTTCGACTGGTCCCTGGCCCGGCGCGCCGTCGAGGCCGGCCGCACCGTCGTCCTCTCCGGCGGCCTGGCGCCGGAGAACGTCGCCGCCGCCGTCCGCGCCGTGCGCCCCTGGGCCGTGGACGTGGCCAGCGGCGTCGAGTCCTCGCCGGGCGTGAAGGACCGCGAGCTCGTCGCGCGCTTCGTCCGCGCCGCCAAGGAGGTTCCGGAGCCTTGAGCACCCTCCCCGACGCCCGCGGCCACTTCGGCGCCTACGGCGGGCGCTTCGTGCCCGAGACCCTGGTCCCGGCGCTCGACGAGCTCCTGGAGGCCTGGGGGGCGGCGCGCGCCGACCCGGCCTTCCGGGCCGAGCTCGACGAGCTCCTGCGCCGCTACGCCGGGCGGCCCACCCCCCTCTCCGAGGCGCGGCGGATGAGCGCCGACTGCGGCGGTTGCCGGGTCCTCCTGAAGCGCGAGGACCTGTGCCACACCGGCGCCCACAAGGTGAACAACACCCTCGGCCAGCTGCTGCTGGCCCGGCGCATGGGGAAACGGCGCATCATCGCCGAGACCGGCGCCGGCCAGCACGGCGTGGCCACCGCCACCGCCGCGGCGCTGTTCGGCCTCCCCTGCGAGGTCTACATGGGGGCGCTCGACGTCGAGCGGCAGGCCCTCAACGTCTTCCGGATGCAGCTCCTCGGCGCCCGCGTCGTCCCGGTGAACGCGGGCTCGCGGACGCTGAAGGACGCGATGAACGAGGCCATCCGGGACTGGGTGACCAACGTCCGCGACACCCACTACGTCATCGGATCGGTGGCCGGGCCGCACCCCTACCCGGCGATGGTGCGCGACTTCCAGTCGGTCATCGGGCTCGAGGCCCGGGCCCAGGTGCTGGAGGTCGCCGGCCGGCTTCCGGACGCCGTCGTCGCCTGCGTCGGCGGCGGCTCGAACGCCATGGGGATCTTCTCGGCCTTCCTCGCCGACGCGGGGGTGCGGCTCGTGGGGGTGGAGGCGGCGGGCCTGGGCCTCGCCACCGGGAAGCACGGCGCGGCCCTGGCGCGCGGCCGGCCGGGCGTGCTCCACGGCTCCCTCAGCTACGTGCTCCAGACGGCCGGCGGCCAGATCGCCGAGGCCCACTCCATCAGCGCCGGCCTCGACTACCCGGGCGTCGGGCCGGAGCTGAGCTACCTGAAGGACGCGGGCCGCCTCTCGCTCGCCACCGCCACCGACGAGGAGGCGCTCGGCGGGCTCCAGTACCTGGCGAGGACCGAGGGCATCATCGCCGCCCTGGAGAGCGCCCACGCCGTGGCCGAGGCCCGGAAGCTGGCCCGCGCCCTCGGGCCCTCCGGCCTCCTCGTCGTCAACGTCTCGGGGCGCGGCGACAAGGACGTGGAGCAGGTGCGGCGCGCGCTCGCGGCGCCGGCGCCGCGCCGGACCCGCGCCCGCCGCCGGCGGAGGGCGCGGTGACCGGCCGGGAGCGCGTCGCCGCCGCCTTCGGCCGCTGCCGCGAGCGGGGCGAGGCGGCCCTGATCGCCTACGTCATGGGCGGCGACCCCGACCTCGCCACCTCCCGGGCGCTGGCGCTCGCCTGCGCCGAGGGCGGCGCCGATCTCCTGGAGATCGGGGTCCCCTTCTCCGACCCCATCGCCGACGGGCCGGTGATCCAGCGCGCCGCCGAGCGCGCGCTCGCCGCCGGGACCGCGGCGCGCGACGTCCTCCGGCTCGCTGCCGCCGTGCGGCGCAGGACCGACGTCCCGATCGCGCTCATGGGCTACGTGAACCCGGTGCTCTCCTATGGCGAGGAGCGCTTCGTCGCCGACGCCGCCCGCGCCGGCGTCGACGCCCTCATCCTCCCCGACCTCCCGCCGGAGGAGGCGGGCGCGGTGGCGGCCGCCGCCCGGGCGCACGGCGTGGCCCTGGTCTTCCTCCTCGCGCCCACCTCGACCGAGGCCCGGCGCCGGGCCGCCTGCCAGGCCGCCACCGGGTTCGTCTACTTCGTCTCGGTCACCGGCGTGACCGGCGCGCGGCGCGAGCTGCCGCGCGACCTCCCGGCGCAGCTGGCGGCGGTGCGCGCCGTCTCCCCGGTGCCGGTGGCGGTGGGCTTCGGCGTCTCCACGCCGGCCCAGGCCCGGGCGCTGGCGGGGGTGGCCGACGGCGTGGTGGTGGGGAGCGCGGTCGTGGCCCGCGCCGCCCGGGCGGGAACGCGCGCCGCCCGCGCCGCGCGGGTGCGCCGCTTCGTGGCCTCGCTGAAGCGGGCCTTGCGCCGGTCCTGATCGTGAGCGGGTATCATCGGGTCCCCGCCCCGGAGGACCCCATGGACGCCGCCACCCTCGCGAAGCACGTCGAGACACATCTCCGGGTCGCCACCTTCCCGGTCGGGGTCCGGCTCCTGCCGCCGGGCGAGGCGGTCCCGGCGAAGGCGCGGCGCCCGCGGCGGGACCTCGGCGCCGAGATCACCGTCTGCCAGGGCATCGGCCTGGCGCGGCGCTACGGCTGGACCACCGCCATCGGCGCCGAGGACCTCTCCTGCCCCGTCGCCAAGGCGGCCTTCGGCTTCGCCGACCGCATCCCCTTCTACACGCAGGGCTCGCTGGCCGAGGGGATGTACGCCTCCTGCCAGCCGGCGGGCGCGGCCTTCGAGGCGGCGCTGCCGCGCCTCGAGCGCGGCGCCGTGGCCGCGGTGGTGAGCGGCCCCCTGGCGCGCATCGCCTTCGCCCCCGACGTCGCGGTGGTCTACGGGAACTCGGCCCAGGTGCTGCGGCTCGTCAACGCGGCGCTGTGGGAGAAGGGCGGGAGCTTCCGGACCGAGCTCACCGGCCGCGGGGACTGCGCCGACATCGCCATCCGCACGCTCCAGGCCGGTGAGCCGCAGCTCATCCTTCCCTGCTACGGCGACCGCGTCTTCGGGCTCGCCGGCGACGACGAGATGGCGTTCACCTTCCCGTTCGGGATGGCGGAGCGGATCGTGGCCGGGCTCGAGGGGACGGCCAAGGGGGGCATCCGCTACCCCATCCCCGCCTTCGCGCTCCGGGCGCGCGCCGAGATGCCTCCGTCGTACGTGGAGCTGGAGCGCCGCTGGCGCGAGGGCGAGCGCTGAGGGGTGCCGCCGCTCGTCACCCGGCGAGCGGCCTCTCGATGGCGGCGGCGATGACGCGCACCTGGCGCATGAGCCCCTCGAACTCGGCGGGGGTGAGCGACTGGTGCCCGTCGGAGAGCGCCTTCTCGGGCCGGGGGTGGACCTCGACGATGAGGCCGTCGGCGCCGGCGGCGACCGCGGCCCGGGCGATGGCCGGGACGTGCTTGCGGATGCCGATGCCGTGGCTCGGGTCGACGATCACCGGGAGGTGGGTGAGGGACTTCAGCACCGGCACCGCGTTGATGTCGAGCGTGTTCCTGGTCATGGTCTCGAAGGTCCGGATGCCGCGCTCGCACAGCGCCACCCTCGGATTGCCCTTGGCCACGATGTACTCGGCGGCCATGAGCCACTCCTTGATGGTCCCGGAGAGACCGCGCTTGAGGAGCACGGGCTTGTCCACCTCCCCGAGCCGCTCCAGCAGCGAGTAGTTCTGCATGTTGCGCGCGCCCACCTGCAGGACGTCGGCGTAGGCGGCGACCATGGGCACGGTCTCGGTGTTCATGACCTCGGTGACCACCTTGAGGCCGGTCTCCTCGCGGGCCAGGGCCAGGAGCTTCAGCCCCTCCTCGCGGAGCCCCTGGAAGTCGTAGGGGCTGGTGCGCGGCTTGTAGGCTCCGCCGCGCAGGAAGGTGGCGCCGGCCCTCTTCACGGCGCGCGCCGCCTCGAGGATCTGCTCCCTCGACTCCACCGAGCACGGGCCGGCCATCACGCAGATGGCCGGGCCGCCGATCATCGCGCCGCCGACGTCGAGGAGCGTGTCCTCCTCCCGCACCTCGCGGGAGACGAGCTTGAAGGGCTGCGAGACCCGCATCGCCTCGGCGACGCCGGGCATCCCCGCGAAGTCCTCCGGGTCGACGCCCGAGGTGTCGCCGATGACGGCCACCACCCGGCGCTCGGTGCCGGTGATGGGGTGGGGCGTGAGCCCGAGCGTCCGGATCCTCTCGACCACCGCCTCGAACTCGGCCTCGGCGGCATGGGGCTTCATGGCCACGAACATGCGGTGCTCCCCTCCCTACGCCGGCCGGCCCACCGCCCCGGCGATGACGCGGACCTGCGCCATGAGCCCATCGAACTCCTCGAAGGACAGCGACTGCTGTCCGTCGGAAAGGGCCTTCTCCGGGCAGGGGTGGACCTCGACGATGAGCCCGTCGGCACCGGCAGCCACGCCGGCCCGGGCCATCGCCGGCACGTGGCGGCGCAGGCCGATGCCGTGGGAGGGGTCGACGACCACCGGGAGGTGGGTGAGGGCCTTGAGCACCGGCACCGCGTTCAGGTCGAGGGTGTTCCGGGTCATGGTCTCGAAGGTGCGGATGCCGCGCTCGCACAGCGCCACCTGGTAGTTTCCGTGGGCCACCACGTACTCGGCGGCCATGAGCCACTCCCGCAGCGTGGCGGCCGGGCCCCGCTTCAGCAGCACCGGCTTCTTCACCCCCCCGAGCCGCTTCAGCAGCGCGAAGTTCTGCATGTTGCGGGCGCCGACCTGCAGGACGTCGGCGTACTCGGCACAGGGCGCGAGGTCCTCCGGGTCCAGGACCTCGGTCACCACCTTGAGGCCGGTCTCCTCGCGCGCCAGGGCGAGGAGCTTCAGCCCCTCCTCGCCCAGGCCCTGGAACTCGTAGGGGCTGGTGCGAGGCTTGAACGCCCCGCCGCGGAGCATCCGCGCCCCGGACTTCTTCACGGCGTGGGCCGCCTCGAGGATCTGGGCCTTCGACTCCACCGCGCAGGGGCCGGCGATCACGCAGAGCGCCTTGCCCCCCAGCTTCACCCCGCCGACGTCGAGCACCGTGTCCTCGTCCTTCACCTCGCGGGAGACGAGCTTGAAGGGCTGCGAGACGCGGATGGCGTCGGCCACGCCCGCCATCTCCGAGAAGAGGGCCGGGTCGAGCGCCCCCCGGTTCCCGGTGATGCCGATGGCCACCCGCTGGGCCCCGGGGATGGCGTGCGGCGCGAGGCCCAGCGAGCGGATGCGCTCCTCCACGGCGGCGATCTGCTCCGGCGTGGCGTTGGGCTTCATGACCACCAGCATGGGGGACTCCGGTGCGGGAGCCCGGAAGATAACGCCGCGTCGGGCGGAGTGCGAGGCGCGGGCCGGGAGGCGGTGGCGCGGGGGCCAGGTGGTCCCGTGTGGGCTTCCGCCCCGTCGCCCGGCTGCGCGTCGGTCGAGAAGGGGTCTTGCCGACACGGGAGGCGTGGCCACATCCTGTCCTCGAAGGGTCCCCAGCACCGGAGAGAGATGCGCTCCGTCCTCATCGGCCTCGAGAAGCTCCGGCGGCAGCTCCGCTACCTGGCCGGCTACTTCCACCTCGAGGAGGCCGGCCCGGCCGCCCGCTCCGCCGACTTCGGCCGGGCGCGCCGCCCGGTGCTCCTCCTCCACGGCTTCCTCTCCAGCCGGCGCGCCGTCGCCGTGCTGGAGCGGCGCCTGCGCCGCGAGGGGTACACGGTCTTCACCCTGAACTTCGGCGGCCCCCGGCAGCTCTTCCGCAAGGGCGTCGACGACCTCGCGGATTTCCTGCGCACCAAGGTGGAGCGGCTCTACGCGCGCCATCCGCGCATGGGGCCGCTCACCATCGTCGGCCACTCGCAGGGCGGCCTGGTGGGCGCCTGGTACGTGAAGAAGCTCGGCGGCTGGCGCCGGGCGCGCGCCCTCATCACCCTGGGGACGCCCCACCGCGGCGCCCCCCTGGCCGTCGCCGCCCTGCCGCTCGCCCCGCTGGCGCCGGCGCTGTGGCAGATGCGGCCCGGCAGCGGCTTCCTCGAGTCGCTGCGGCGCGGCGCCTGGCCGCCGGGCGTCCGCCTGGTGTCGGTCTGGTCGCGCGCCGACCTCCTCTCCACCTGGCCGAGCCCGGTCGTGGAGTCGGGAGGCCTGCCCTACGTGCGGAACGTCGAGGTGAAGGGCGTGCGCCACCGCGAGTTCCTCTTCAAGCGGCGCGTCCACCAGGCGCTGCTGGACGAGCTCCGCTCGGGCGAGGAGGCGGCGCTCGTGCCCCTCACGCGCCACGCGGGGTAAGCTGCC
>DATBLK010000252.1:0-15407 GCA_036555405.1 Anaeromyxobacteraceae bacterium | reverse complement strand
TCCATGAAGCTCAGATTGCTGTTGATTGGAGCGGTGCTGAATCTGTTTGCCGTCGATGTCATGGCCCAGGTGCCGGCGCACTGGCTCGGATCGTGGAAGCTGAACCTCGCCAAGTCCAAGTACAGCCCGGGACCACCGCCGACGAGCCAGGTCGACAAGAACGAAGTGGTGGAAGGCGCCCTCAAGTACACGTCCGACAGAGTCTCCGCCGACGGCAAGGCAGCCCACCACGAGTACACGGCCAAGCTCGACGGCAAGGACTACCCGTACATCGGCTTGCCGATCGCAGACACGATCTCCATCACCAGGGTCGACGACAACGCCATGGAGTGGACCATCAAGAAGGGGGGCAAGGCGTTGATGTCGGGTCAGACCGTCTACAGCCCGGACGGCAAGCTGAGAACGTGGACCTGGAAGGGAACGAACCCCAAGGGTCAGAAGTTCGACGTCACGTCCGTCTTCGAGAAGCAGTAGGAGCGGTCCAGAGGCCCTTGCTCCAGAGCCACGGAAGAAGGTCGCTACCCCTCGTCCAGCAGCTCTCCCCCCGGACCCCGCAGCTCCACCCGCAGCCACCCTCCCCCCGCCGCATGCGAGGCGCAGGAGAAGCAGGGGTCGAAGGCGCGGACGCCCGCCTCCACCTTCGCCCGCAGCCGCTCCGTCACCCGCGGCGCCTCCAGGTAGCGCTCGGCGATGCCGCGCACCGCCTCGCCCATGGCCCGGACGTTGATGCCGGTGGGGGTGACGAGGGTCGCGGAGGTCACGAGCCCGTTCCCGTCCACGCGGTAGTGATGCAGGAGCGTGCCCCGCGGCGCCTCGCAGTCCCCCACCGCCTCCCGGCGCGGCTCGCCCGGCGGCGCCAGCACCTCGCGGCCCAGCACCGCCGGGTCGGCGAGGAGCGCCTCCATCCGCTCCAGCGCGTGCAGGATCTCGACGAGCCGGGCGAGGTGGGCGTGGAAGGCGGAGAGGACGGCGCCGCGCCCCAGGGCGCGGAAGGCCCTCCGCCCCCGCTCGGCCCGCGGCGTGCCGAGCCGCGTCGCCGCGCCGAGCCGCGCCAGCGGGCCGACGCGGAGCAGGCCCGCCTCGGGGCCGGCGGGCGCGTAGTGCGCCAGGCGCGCGTAGCTCCAGGGCGCGGGCGACTCGGCGATGGCGGAGGCGTACTCCTGCGGGTCGATGCCGTCGGCAACGACCTCGCCATGCGCCGAGACGATCCGGAGCCGCCCGCCGGTCCAGCCCGGCTCGCCGCCCGGGCCGGCGAGCGCGAGGAACAGGCTCTCGAAGGACGCGGCCGCCGCCTCGTCGGCGTGCCGCGGCAGCTCCCCCAGCCACCACGCCAGGGTGCGCTCGGCCGCGGCCACGGCCGCCGGCAAGGAGGCGGCGATGCGGTCGCGCGCCGCCCGGTCGAGGGGCGCGGCCACGCCGCCCGGCACGGCGAAGGGGGCGTGGATGCGCCTTCCGGCGATGGCCTCGGTCGCCTCCTGGGCGGTGCGGCGCAGGACGAGCCCGTCCCCGAAGAGCTCCGGCTCGGCCCGCGCCAGCGCCAGGGGGTCGCGCGGCGCCTCCTCGCCCCGGGCGGCCACCAGGTCGGGCGCCGAGACGTGGAAGAAGGAGAGGGCGTGCGAGGAGACGACCTGCGCCATCTCCAGGAGCTCGCGGAGCACCACCGCCGCCCGGGGCGGCGGCGCGCCGAGGAGGAGGTCGCCGGCGCGCGCCGCGGCGATGGCGTGGGAGGCGGGGCAGATGCCGCAGATGCGCGCGGTGAGCGCCGGCATCTCGCGGATGGGCCGCCCGGCGGCGATGCGCTCGAAGCCCCGGAGCTCGGCGACCTGCACCCGCGCCCCGGCGACGCGCCCGGCGGCGTCGAGGTCGATGGCCACGCTCGCGTGGCCCTCCACCCGCCCCACCGCGACGTCGAGGCGCCGGCCCATGGCTCACCCGCGGACCGCGAGGCCGGCGAGGTCCGGCCACTCGCCGGCGAGCAGGTCGGAGACGGCCCGCCACAGGAGGTCGGGAGGCGGCGGGCAGCCCGGCAGGTGGAGGTCGATGGGAACGACCTCGGCCACCGGCGCGACCCGGGCGAGCAGCGCCGGGAGCCCGGGGTCGCGCGGCGGCGCGGCCCCCTCCGCCGGCGCCCAGGCGCACCGCAGGGCCTCCTCCGCGCCGCCGCAGCCGTCGCGGAGCGAGGTGGGGCCGCCGCTCGCGGCGCAGTCGCCCATGGCCACGAGGAGGCGGGAGCGGGCCCGGGCCCGCCGGAGGAGATCGGCCTCGCCCTCCCGCGCCACGGCTCCCTCCACCAGGCACAGGTCGACGCCCTCCGGGAAGTCGGCCTCGGCGGCCAGCGGCGAGAAGACGAGGTCGGCGCGGGCGGCCAGCTCCAGCAGCCGCTCGTCGAGGTCGAGCAAGGAGACGTGGCAGCCGAAGCAGCCGCCGAGCTGCAGCGTGGCGAGGCGCGCGCGCCGCTCCGGCCGCGGCCGCGGAGGAGCGGGCGGCACCGGCGGGCGGGTGCGGCGCCGCCGCAGCCCCTGCGCCCCGCGGACCACCTCCCCGATGGCGCCGGTGGGGCAGGCCTCGGCGCAGCGGCCGCAGTCGGTGCAGGTCCAGCTGGCGCCGAAGGGGACGCCGCCGTCGACGGCGATGTGGGCGCCGGCCCCGCGGCCGGCGACCGAGAGCGTCCCGGCCCGCTCCACCTCGGCGCAGGCGCGGACGCAGCGGGTGCAGAGCACGCAGCGGTTCGGGTCGAGGAGGAAGCGCGGGTGGGTGGCGTCCACCGGGGCGCGCGCCGGGGGGCGCACCGCCGGGAGGTGGTCGACGCCGAGCTCCCGGGCCAGTTCTTGAAGCTCGCAGTCGCCGCTGGCCGGGCAGGGGCCGCACTCGTGCCGTCCGCCGGCGAGGATCAGCTCGACGACGGCGCGCCGGTGGGCCCGCAGATCCGGGCCATCGGTCGCCACCTCCATGCCCTCCCAGATGCGCGTGGCGCAGGCCGGCACCGGCCGCGGCAGCCCCCGCACCCGGACCAGGCAGAGGCGGCAGCTCGCCGGGGCCGAGAGTCCCTCGAAGTGGCAGAGGGTGGGGAGGTGGACGCCGCCCTCGCGGCAGGCCTCGAGCAGCGTCTGCCCGGCCCGCGCCTGCGCCGGCCTGCCGTCGAGAAGGAACCGCGGCACCGCACCCCCGCGGCCATGGTAACAGGCGCCCGGGGGCGGCGCTCAGCGGCCGATGGGCGCGGGCAGGCGCTCGACCAGCGTCGTCGCCTCGACGGCGTCTCCGCCGCGCAGGTAGAGCCGGGGGACGCGGGCGGTGACGCCGGCCAGGATCTCCCAGGAGATGGTCCCCTCGATGGCGGCCAGCTCGTCGGCGTCCACCCGCTCGTCCCCGTCCGCGCCCAGCAGCGTGGCGACGTCGCCCTCCACTGCCCCGGAGACCCCGGTGAGGTCGGCCATGCACATGTCCATGGCGACGCGCCCCACCACCGGCGCGCGCCGCCCGCGCACCAGCAGGTGGACCCGGTTCGAGAAGCCGCGCCGGTAGCCGTCGGCGTAGCCGGCCATGACGAGGCCGATGCGCGAGGGCCGCGTCGCCGCCCAGGTTCGCCCGTAGCCCACCGTCGCGCCCCGCGGGATCTCCATCACCCGCGCCACGCGGGCGCGCAGGGCCATCACCGGGCGGAGGTCGGCGTCCGTCCCCACCCAGGGCGCCGGCCGGTAGCCGTACATCGCCAGCCCGACGCGCACCGCCTCGAGCGACATCTCCCGGTCGGCCAGGACGCTCGCCGAGGCGGAGCAGTGGCGCACCGGCACGAAGGGGAGGCGCGCCGCGGTGTCGCGCAGCACCTCGAACTGCGCCCGGGTGAAGCGCTGGTCCCCCTCCTCGGCGGCGGCGAAGTGGGTGAACAGCGCGGCGACGCGCAGCCCCGGCGTCGCCCGCGCCCGCTCGGCCAGCGCCACCAGCGCGTCGGGCGGCATGCCGTGGCGGTGGAGGCCGCTCTCGAGCTCGAGGTGGATCGGGACCTCGGCGCCGCGCCGCCGCGCCGCAGCCGCCAGCGCCGCGGCCAGCTCCCAGGAGGCGACGGTGGGCTCGAGCCGGAGCGCGGCCACCCGCTCGGCGTCGGAGGCCGGCGTGTGGCCCAGGACCACGACCGGGCCCTCGATCCCGGCTCGCCGGAGATCCTCGGCCTCGTCGACGCAGATCACCGCCAGGGCCGCCGCGCCGGCGCGCAGCGCGGCCCGTCCGCAGGCCACGGCGCCGTGGCCGTAGGCGTTGGCCTTCACCACCGCGTAGACCTTCGCCGGCGCCGCCCGCGCCGCCATCAGGCGGAGGTTGTGCTCCAGGGCGTCGAGGTCGATCTCGGCCCACGCCGGGCGGCCGCCCCAGTCGACGGGCATGGCGGCATCGTACCCCGAACCGCGGGCCGGCTCAGTGGATCGTCCGCGCCTCGGCGGGGCGCTCGGCCTTCTTGAAGTCGAGCGTCTCGCCGCTCCCCTCCTCGACGACCACGTGGTCGCCGGGCTTGAACTCCCCGCGGAGCAGCCGGAGCGCCAGCGGGTCCTGCACCAGCCGCTGGATGGCGCGCTTCAGGGGCCGGGCGCCGAAGACCGGGTCGTAGCCGGCGTCGGCGAGCGTCTCCCGCGCCGCCTCGGTGAGCTCCAGGGTGACGTTCCGCTCGGCGAGGAGGGCGCGGAGCCGGCCGAGCTGGATCTCCACGATCCGGGAGATGTCCTCGCGCGACAGCGGGCGGAAGACGACGATCTCGTCCACCCGGTTCAGGAACTCGGGCCGGAACGCGGCGCGCAGGTTCTCCATGGCCGCGTCGCGGATGGCCTGGAGCGAGGCGTCGGGCCGCGAGGCGAGGCGCTGGATCTGGTCGGAGCCGATGTTGGAGGTCATGATGACGACCGCGTTGCGGAAGTCGACGGTGCGCCCCTGGCCGTCGGTGAGCCGTCCGTCGTCGAGGATCTGCAGCAGGACGTTGAAGACGTCGCGGTGCGCCTTCTCGATCTCGTCGAAGAGCACCACCGCCCAGGGGCGGCGCCGCACCGCCTCGGTGAGCTGGCCGCCCTCCTCGTACCCCACGTAGCCCGGGGGCGCGCCCACCAGCCGCGAGACGGTGTGCTTCTCCATGTACTCCGACATGTCGAGGCGGACCATCGCCGCCTCGTCGTCGAAGAGGAACTCGGCCAGGGCGCGTGCGGTCTCGGTCTTTCCCACGCCGGTGGGGCCGAGGAAGATGAAGCTCCCCACCGGGCGCTTCGGGTCCTGGAGCCCGGAGCGGGCGCGGCGCACCGCCGCCGACACCGCCTGCAGGGCCTCGGCCTGCCCCACCACTCGCGCCCCGAGGCGCTCCTCCATCTTCAGGAGCTTGTCCACCTCGCCCTCGAGGAGCTTCGTGACCGGGACCCCGGTCCACTTGGAGACCACCTCGGCGATCTCCTCGGGGGTGACCTCCTCCTTCAGCATGGCGCCGGCCTTCTGGATCTCCGCCAGCCGGGCGCGGGCGGCGTCGATTCGCCGCTGCACCTCGGGGGCCTTCCCGAACTTGATCTCCGCGGCGCGCTGGAAGTCGGCGCGGCGCTCCGCCGCCGCCTCCTCGACGCGGAGCTTCTCGAGGTCCTCCTTGCCGGCGGAGATCTCCTGGATGACCTGCTTCTCGGCGTCCCAGCGGGCCTTGCGCCGCGTGAACTCCTCCTGGAGCCCGGCCAGGTCCTTCTCCAGCTGGCCGAGGCGCGCCCGGCTGGCCTCGTCCTTCTCCTTGAGCAGGCCCTGCTTCTCGATCTCCAGCTGGCCGATGCGGCGGCGGACCTCGTCCACCTCGGTGGGCATCGAGTCGATCTCGATGCGGAGCCGGCTGGCGGCCTCGTCGACGAGGTCGATGGCCTTGTCGGGGAGGAAGCGGTCGGCGATGTAGCGGTGGGAGAGCCGGGCGGCGTCGACGAGGGCCGCGTCCTGGATGCGCACCTTGTGGTGGAGCTCGTAGCGGTCCTTCAGGCCCCGCAGGATCGACACCGTGTCGTGCACCGAGGGCTCGCCCACGAACACCGGCTGGAAGCGCCGCTCCAGCGCCGGGTCCTTCTCCACGTGCTTGCGGTACTCGTTCACCGTGGTGGCGCCGATGGCGTGGAGCTCGCCGCGGGCCAGCGCCGGCTTCAGCATGTTGCCCGCGTCCATCGCCCCCTCGGCCGCCCCGGCGCCGACGATGGTGTGCATCTCGTCGATGAAGAGGACGATCTGCCCCTCGGCGGCCACGACCTCCTTCAGCACCGCCTTGAGCCGCTCCTCGAACTCGCCCCGGTACTTCGCCCCGGCGACGAGCGCGCCCATGTCCAGCGAGAGGATGCGCTTGTCCTTCAGACCCTCGGGTACGTCCCCGTCGACGATGCGGCGGGCCAGGCCCTCGACGATGGCGGTCTTGCCCACGCCCGGGTCGCCGACGAGGACCGGGTTGTTCTTGGTGCGGCGGGAGAGGATCTGGATGACCCGGCGGATCTCGTCGTCGCGACCCACGACCGGGTCGAGCTTCCCCTGGCGCGCCAGGGCGTTGAGGTCCTTGGCGTACTTCTCCAGGGCCCGGTACTGGCTCTCCGCCTCCGGGCTCGTCACCCGGGCGGCGCCGCGCACCCCCTTCACCGCCTCGCGCACCCGCTCGGGCGTGGCGCCGGCCCGCCGCAGCGCCTCGCCCGCGCCGCCGCGGTCCTCGCTCGCCGCCAGGAGCAGGTGCTCGGTGGAGACGTACTCGTCCTTGAGCCGCTTGGCCTCGTCCTCGGCGCGGTCGAGGAGCTTGAGGAGCCGCTGGGCCGGGTAGGGCTCGCCCCCCTGGACCCGGGGCAGGGTGCGGAGCTCGTCCTCGAGGAGGGAGGCGACCTGGCGCGCGTCGGCGCCGATCTTCCCCAGCACCGCGCCGGCGACCCCCCCCTCCTCCTCGAGGAGCGCGAGGAGCATGTGCTCGGGCTCGATGGCCTGGTGGTCGCGGCGGCGCGCCGCGGCCCCCGCGCCCGCGAGGGCCTCCTGGGCCCTGGTCGTCAGACGATCCGGTCGCATGCCCGCAAGGTAACGCCCGGATCGGGTCTGGCAAGCGGCCGCTTCCGGCTGGGTCGGGCTCCGCCCACATGCCGCAGGAGCGGCCGGAACCAGGGATTCTGGCGGCGCCCACTTGAAACGCCCGGCCGAACCGTGCATCCGATGGGGAGGGCCCACTCGAGGTGCAGGACCTGGCTCTCCCCCCCCATCCCCGCATCGCCGCCGTGGGTCGCGCCTTGCCCCGGAACTGGTACGACCAGGAGACGCTGCTCGCGGCGCTCCGGGCCGACTGGGCGGCGCGCCACCACAACCCCGAGCGGCTCGACCACCTCCACCGCGCCGTCCAGGTCGGGGGCCGGCACCTCGCCCTGCCCATCGAGGCCTACCCGGCGCTCGACGGCTTCCGGAAGGCGAACGACGCCTGGATCGCCGCCGCCGCCGACCTGGGGGAGGAGGCGGTGCGGGCCGCCCTGGGGCGGGCCGGGGTGGGCCCGGCCGACGTCGACCAGCTCTGGTTCGTCACCGTCACCGGGCTCTCGGTTCCCTCCCTCGACGCCAGGCTCGCGAACCGCCTCCGCCTCGGGCCCCACGTGCGCCGCACGCCGATCTTCGGGCTGGGCTGCGCCGCCGGGGCCGGCGCCACCGCGCGCGCGGCCGACCACCTCCGGGCCTTCCCCGGCGAGCTGGCGGTGGTGGTCTCGGTGGAGCTCTGCTCGCTCACGCTGCAGCGCGACGACGCCTCGATCGCTAACGCCATCGCCAGCGGGCTCTTCGGCGACGGCGCGGCGG
Source organism: Anaeromyxobacteraceae bacterium (assembly GCA_036555405.1). GTDB lineage: Bacteria > Myxococcota > Myxococcia > Myxococcales > Anaeromyxobacteraceae > DATBLK01. The sequence goes on along the minus strand of DATBLK010000252.1, from coordinate 7,613 downwards.
CGGTGGTGCTCGCCGGCGCCGGCCGCGCCCTCCCCGGCCCGCGGGTCCTGGGCACGCGCTCGGTCCTCTACCCCGACACCGAGTGGGTCATGGGCTGGGAGGTCGTCGACACCGGCTTCCGGGTGGTCCTCTCCGGCAAGGTGCCGGAGGTGGTGCGCCAGCACGTCGGCGCCGACGTGGACGCCTTCCTCGCTTCCCACGGGCTCGTCCGCCGCGACGTGCGCCACTGGATCGCCCACACCGGCGGCCCCAAGGTCCTCGACGCCTTCGCCGCGGGCCTCGACCTGCCCCCCGAGGCCCTGTCCCGCTCGAGGCGTTCCCTCGCCGAGGTCGGGAACCTCTCCAGCGCCTCGGTCCTCTTCGTCCTCGGCGACCTGCTCGACTCCGGGGAGGCTCGCGAGGGAGACTTCGGGGTGCTCGCCGCCATGGGCCCCGGTTTCGGCGCCGAGCTCGCCCTCCTGCGCTGGTGACCCGTGCGCCCGCTGGCCCTCTACCTCGCCCTCCTCGCCCTCGTGTCGCTCGAGCGGGTCGCCGAGCTCGTCCTCTCGGAGCGGAACCGGCGGGCGGTCCTGGCCCGGGGCGGCGTCGAGCACGGCGCCGGCCACTACCCGGCCATGGTGGCCCTCCACGCGGCGCTCCTCGGCGGGTGCGCCGTCGAGGCCCTGGCCTTCCCGGCGCCGCCCCCGGCGGCGGCGCTCCTGGCGGCCGGGGGGGTGCTGGCGGCGCAGGCGCTCCGCTGGTGGGCGGTGGTCTCGCTGGGCGACCGCTGGAGCGCGCGGGTCGTGGTGCCGCCGGGCGAGCCGCCGGTGACCCGCGGCCCCTACCGGTTCCTGCGGCACCCGAACTACCTCGCCGTCGTCGTCGAGGTGGCGTGCCTCCCGCTGGCGTGGGGCTCGTGGCGGACGGCGGCGGCGTTCTCCGCTGCGAATGCCGCGCTCCTGGCGGTCCGCATCCGCGCCGAGGAGCGGGCCCTGGGCTCCGCCTGGGCGGAGGCCTTCGGCGGCCTGCCGCGGCTCGTGCCCGGCGGCAGGGGGGGTCGCCGGTGACGCCGCGCGAGGCCGTCATCGCCGGCGAGATCCGGCGCGTGGCGCGCGAGCAGCTGCGCCTCGAGGTCGAGGGCCGGGACGACGAGGACCTCGCCTCGCGGCTCGACTCGCTGGCGCTCCTCTCGCTGGTGGTGGCGGTGGAGGACCGCTTCCGCGTGCTCCTCACCGAGGAGGACGCGGCCTCGACGAGGACCCTCGCCGACCTGGCGCGGCTCGTGGCCCGCAAGCAGCTGGCGTCGGAGGAGACCGCGTGAAGGGCCCCCCCGCGCCGACGCCCCGCCACGGGACGCTCCTCGAGGTGCTCGCCGCCGCGGCCTCGCACGTCTCCGGCGTCACCTTCCTGGACCTGCGGGAGCGCGAGGTCGCCATCTCCTGGGCCGAGATCCTGGGCCGGGCGCGGAGGGTGGCGGGAGCGCTGGTGGGCAGGGGCGTGGGCTCGGGAGACCGCGTCGCCATCGTGCTCCGCACCGAGCCCGCCTTCCTCGACGCCTTCTTCGGGGCTGCGCTGGCCGGCGCCGTCCCGGTTCCCCTCTACCCGCCGGTGCGGCTCGGCCGGCTCGAGGAGTGGATCGGCTCCAGCGCCCGGATGGTCGCGGCCGCCGGTGCGCGGATCCTCGTCTCGGGAGGCGCCTCGCAGCGGCTCCTGGGCGAGGTGGTGGCGCGGGCCCGGCCGCCGCTCGGGCTGGTCTCCGCCCAGGAGCTGCTCCGGGCCCCGGCCCTGGCGCGCAGCAGCTCGCCCGACGACCTCGGGCTCGTCCAGTTCTCCTCGGGATCCACCGTGGACCCGAAGCCGGTGGCGCTCACCCACAGGGCCATCCTCTCGCAGGTGGCGGCGCTCACCGCGCTCTGCCAGCCCACCCCCGAGGACGTCCTGGTCTCCTGGCTGCCGCTCTACCACGACATGGGGCTCATCGGCGGGCTCCTGGCCGCCGCCTCCTACCCCGGGCCGCTGGTCCTCATCCCGCCGGAACACTTCCTGGCGCGCCCGGGGATCTGGCTCCGGGCCATCGGCCGCTACCGGGGGACGATCTCCGCCGCGCCGAGCTTCGCCTACTCCTACTGCGCCGACCGCGTCGCCGACGAGGAGCTCCAGGGGCTCTCGCTCGCGAGCTGGCGCCTGGCCCTCGACGGCGCCGAGCCGGTGTCGCCGCGCGCCCTGCGCCGCTTCGCCGACCGCTTCGAGCGCCACGGGCTCGACCCCCGGTCGCTGTGTCCGGTCTACGGCCTCTCCGAGGCGGCGCTGGCGGTGACCTTCTCGCCGCGGCGCTGGCCGCCTCGCGCCTCGCTGGTCGACGCGAGGGGGCTGGCCCTGTCCGGCGAGGTCCGGCTGGGCTCGCGCGAGGTGATGTCGGTGGGCTCCCCCGTTCCCGGCGCGGAGGTGGAGGTGCGGGACGACGAGGGGCGCCCCCTCCCCACCGGCTGGCTGGGGCGCGTCTTCGTGCGCTCGCCCTCGCTGATGCGCGAGTACCTGGGGCAGCCCGAGGCCACCGACGAGGTGCTGCGGGAGGGCTGGCTCGACACCGGCGACCTCGGCTTCACCGAGGCGGGCGAGCTCTACCTCCACGGGAGGGCCAGCGACGCGGTCGTGATCCGGGGCGCGAGCCACGCGCCCGAGGAGTTCGAGGCGGCGCTGGAAGGGCTGGCGGGCCTCCGCGCCGGCTGCTGCGCCGCGCTGGGCGTCGAGGACGACGACGGGGTCGAGGGGCTCGTGGTCCTCGCCGAGCGGGAGCAGGGCGGCGAGGCCGGCCGGGACGGGGAGCGCGCCGCCGCCGCCGCCCGGGCGGTCACCGAGCGGACCGGGGTGGCCCCGCGCGAGGTCCGCATCCTCGAGCCCGGGACCCTGCCCCGCACCTCGAGCGGCAAGATGCGCCGGAGCGAGGCGCGCCACCGGCTCGCCTCCGGGACGCTGCTCGCACCCGACGGCGTGAGCGCGCTCGGCCTGGCGGGACAGATGGCCCGCTCGGCCTGGGCGCTCGCCAGGGCCCGCCGCGCCGGCGAGCCGGATGCCTCCTGAGGCGCTCCGCGACGTCGTGGTCGCGGGGGGCGGTCCGGCGGGGCTGGCGGTGGCGGCCGCGGCCGCGGCGCGGGGGCTCGACGTCGTCGTTCTGGAACGGGGCTCGCTTCCCGCCGACAAGGCCTGCGGCGAGGGGCTCCTGCCGGCGGGGCTCGGGGCCCTGGAGGAGCTGGGCGCCCTGAAGCGCGTCCCCGAGGCCGATCGCGCCCCCATTCGCGCCATCCGCTGGATCGACGGCGGCGGCGCCTTCGCCGAGGCGGCGCTGCCCGGCCCGGCCGCCGGCATCCGGCGCACCGCGCTCTCGGCCGCGCTCCTGGCGCAGGCGCGGGCCGCGGGCGCCGAGGTGCGCGAGCGCACGCCGCTCGTCGCCCACCGCCGGGGCCCGGGGGGCGTCGTGGCGGAGACGCCCGGCGGCCGGTTCGAGGCTCGGCTCCTGGTCGCCGCCGACGGGCTCGCCTCGCCGGTCCGCGAGCGCGAGGGGCTGTCCCGGCCGGAGCGCGGGGCGGCGCGCTTCGGCTTCCGGCGCCACTTCGCCCTCGCCCCCTGGTCGGACCGCGTCGAGGTCCACCTCGGCGACGGGGCCGAGGCCTACGTGACGCCCGCGGGCGCGGCGCGGGTGGGCGTGGCGCTCCTCTGCGAGGCGGCGGCGCGCCGGCCCTACCAGGAGCTCCTCGCCGGCTTTCCCGCGCTCGCCGGCCGGCTCGCCGGCGCGCGCCACGACTCGGCCCCGGCCGGCGCCGGTCCGCTGCGGCGCGAGGCGGCGGCCCGGGTCCGCGACCGGCTGGTCCTCGTCGGCGACGCCGCCGGCTTCGTCGACGCCATCAGCGGCGAGGGACTCTCCCTCGCCCTGGCCGCGGCGCTCGACCTGGCCCGCGCCCTCCCGGCGGCGCTCGCCCGCGGCGCGCCGGCCGAGGCGCTCCGGGAGTTCGAGCGCGCGCAGGAGCGGCGCTGGCGCCGGTACGCGGCCGCGACCCACCTTCTCCTCTGGCTGGCGCGAAGGCCGGGGGCGAGGCGGAGGGCGATCGCGGTGGCGGCGAGGCACCCGCGCGCGCTCGAGCGGATGGTGGCCTGGGCGGTGGGGCAGGGATCCGGGGTCGGGTAAGATGGCGGGCATGCGCTCCACCATCCTGGGCGCCGGCTCCTGGGGAACGGCGCTCGCCTCGGTCCTCGCAGGCAAGGGCTTTCCCACGGTCCTGTGGGGCCGCGACCCCGCGGTGGTCGGGGCCGTCGCCTCGCGCCACGAGAACCCGCGCTACCTCCCGGGGATCCCGCTTCCGCCCGCGCTGGGGGCCACGGTCGACCTCGCCCGGGCCCTCGAGGGCGCCGAGCTGGTGGTCCTGGCCGTCCCCTCCCACGCGGTGCGGGTGGTGGCCATCGAGGCGAAGCGGCTCCTCCACGCCGGCACGCCGGTCGTCTCCGCCGCCAAGGGCATCGAGGTCGAGACCCTGATGACGATGAGCGAGGTGCTGGAGGACGTCCTCCCCGTCCCCCTCCACCCCTACCTGTGCTTCCTCGGCGGCCCGTCGTTCGCCAAGGAGGTCGCCAAGGGGCTCCCCACCGCCGTCACCATCGCCGGCCGCTGGGAGCGCGTCGCCAAGCAGGTGCAGGAGGCCTTCCACGCGCGCCACTTCCGGCCCTACACCTCGAGCGACATCGTCGGCTGCGAGATCGGCGGGTGCGTGAAGAACGTGGTGGCCATCGCCGCGGGGCTCTCCGACGGCATGGGTTTCGGGGCCAACGCGCGCGCCGCGCTCATCACCCGCGGCCTCGCCGAGATCACGCGCCTCGCGGTCCGCAAGGGCGCGAACCCGCTCACCCTCTCGGGGCTCGCCGGGCTGGGCGACCTCGTCCTCACCTGCTCCTCGGAGCTCTCCCGCAACCGGACGGTGGGCTTCGGCCTCGGCCAGGGGAAGGCGCTCGAGCAGATCCAGAAGGAGCTGGGCCAGGTGGCCGAGGGCGTGCGCAACGCCAGGAGCGTCCACGACCTCGCCGCGCGCCTCGGCGTGGAGATGCCCATCTCCAGCGCCGTCTACCGGATGATCCACGAGGGACTGCCGGCGGCGTCGGCCGTCGGCGACCTCCTCGGGCGCGAGACCAGGGCCGAGCTCTGACCCGCGCGCCGCGCCGGCGCGGACTTGCGCGCACGGGCGCAGGGCGATAATGGATTGTTTTGGTCCACATGGCGGCCACTCGACCAAAGTCCGGGCAAGAGCCCGTCATCGCGCTCGATTTCGGCGAGAAGAGGGCTCCGCGCGAGCACCGGCCTCCCGGCGTGCGGCCGACCGAGCGGATCGGCGAGACGCCGCTCCTCAGGCTCGACCGGATCGCCTCCGACGTGCCGGGTCTCGTGCTCCTCGCCAAGGCCGAGTGGACGAACCCCGGCGGCTCGGTGAAGGACCGGGCCGCAGCCCGCATCGTCGCCGAGGGGCGGCGCAGCGGCGCCTTCGCGCCCGGGCAGACGCTCCTCGACGCCACCAGCGGCAACACCGGCATCGCCTACGCCATGCTCGGCGCCGCCCAGGGCTTCCGGGTCACCCTCTGCGTCCCGGCGAGCGCCTCGCCCGAGCGCAAGCGGGTCCTCCAGGCCTACGGCGCCGAGGTGGTCTACACCGACGCCGGGGAGGGCTCGGACGGCGCCATCCGCCGGGCCCGCGAGCTCGCCGCCGCCCACCCCGACCGCTACTTCCACGCCGACCAGTACGGCAACGACGCGAACTGGCGGGCCCACTACCACGGCACCGCCGAGGAGATCTGGCGCCAGGCGGACGGCGCGCTCACGCACTTCGTCGCCGTCCTCGGGACCAGCGGGACCTTCGTGGGCACGGCGCGGCGCCTCCGGGAGCTCGACCCGGCCATCCGCTGCGTCTCGCTGCAGCCCGACGCCCCCTTCCACGGCATCGAGGGGGCGAAGCACATGGCGAGCGCCATGGTCCCGGGGATCTACGACCCGGCCGTGGCCGACCTGGACCTCGGCGTCTCCACCGAGGCCGCCCACGACATGGCGCGCCGGCTGGCCCGCGAGGAGGGGCTCCTCGTCGGCGTCTCGTCGGCGGCGGCCGTGGTGGGATCGCTCGAGGCGGCGAGGCGCTCCGGCGGCCCGGCGCGGGTGGTGACCGTGCTCCCCGACGGCGCCGACCGGTACCTCTCGGAGCGGTTCTGGGAGGAGGGGTGCTGACCCTCGCGCCCGAGGCGCTGGCGGAGCTGCGCCGCCACGGCGAGGAGGCCTACCCCCACGAGAGCTGCGGCCTGCTCGTCGGCCGCCAGGAGCGCGGCGGGCGCGCCGCCGCGGCCGCGGTGCGCTGCGGGAACGACCGCCGGGATTCGCCGGCGAACCGCTACGCCATCGACCCGCGGGAGATCCTGGCCGCCGAGCGAGCGGCCCGGGCCCGCGGCCAGGAGATCGTCGGCTTCTACCACTCCCACCCCGATCACCCGGCGCGCTGGTCGCCGACCGACCTCGCCGAGGCCCACTGGCTCGGCTGCTCCTACGTCATCACCCGGGTGGCGGGCGGCCGCGCCGAGGTGACGCGGAGCTTCGTCCTCGCCGGCACCGGCGAGGAGGACAAGCGCTTCGACGAGGAGGAGATCCGCTCCGCGGCCGGCGCGTCCCTCCAGGCAGGAGGCCCCCCGTGAACCGGATCCACATCCCCACGCCGCTCCGCCCCTACGCCGACCGCAAGGACGCGGTCGAGGTGGAGGCGGCCACCGTCGGGGAGGCGCTGGCCCAGCTCACCGCCCGGCACCCCGAGCTCCGCCGCCACCTCTTCGCGGAGGACGGCCGGCTCCGATCCTTCGTCAACGTCTACCGGAACGAGGACGACGTCCGCTACCTCGACCGGGACGCCACGCCGCTCCGCGACGGCGACACCCTCTCCATCGTACCCTCCATCGCCGGAGGCGCACCCGTGACCCTGGCGACCCCGGCGGCGAGGCGCCCGGCCCCCGGCCCGGCCCTCAGCAACGACGAGATCCTGCGCTACTCGCGCCACCTCATCATGCCGGAGGTGGCGCTCGACGGTCAGCGGAAGCTCAAGGCGGCCCGGGTGCTCTGCATCGGCGCCGGCGGCCTGGGCTCGCCGCTGGCGCTCTACCTCGGCGCCGCCGGCGTGGGGACGCTGGGAATCGTCGACTACGACGTCGTCGACTACACGAACCTCCAGCGCCAGATCCTCCACGCCACGCCGGACGTGGGCCGGCCCAAGCTCGAGTCGGCCGCGGAGAAGATCCGGGCCATGAACCCCTTCGTGGAGCTGCGGACCTTCGAGACCCGGCTCACGAGCGAGAACGCCCTCGAGATCCTGCGCGACTTCGACGTGGTGGTGGACGGCACCGACAACTTCGCCACCCGCTACCTCGTGAACGACGCCTGCGTCCTCCTCGGAAAGCCCAACGTCTACGGCTCCATCTTCCGCTTCGAGGGGCAGGCCAGCGTCTTCGCGACCCGGGACGGCCCGTGCTACCGCTGCCTCGACCCCGAGCCGCCGCCGCCGGGGCTCGTCCCCTCCTGCGCCGAGGGCGGCGTGCTCGGCGTCCTCCCCGGGCTCATCGGCCTG
>DATBLK010000246.1:0-3407 GCA_036555405.1 Anaeromyxobacteraceae bacterium | reverse complement strand
AGACTCGAACTTGCGACCCGGTGATTAACAGTCACCTGCTCTGCCAACTGAGCTACTGGGGAAGAGCGAATCGGGGCGCGAATCTACGGAGGGCCCCGCGCCTTGTCAACGGCGCGCAGGGCTCCGGACCGCGACCGTCCTCGCCTCACCCGCTCGCGCGCCGCGCGAAGCACAGGCCCGACCAGGTGGCGTCGACGGCGCAGACCTTGTAGTCCACGAAGCCGCACCCGAGGCCGAAGGCCCGCACCTCGGCCTCGCCGGAGGTAGCCGGGTGCGGCTGCTCCCGCGGCGGGGGCCGACCCATCGGGATCGGCGCGGCGCTGCCGGGGGCGGTTGCATCCGCGCCCCCGCCCCCGCCATCATCGGCTCGGAGGACCCTTGGAAGCCTCCGACACCAGCGCACGCCGCCGCTTCGTCGAGCTCATCGCTCGACCCGAGATCCCGCTCGCCGAGGCGGCGCTGGCCATCGCCGAGGAGGAGTACCCGGAGCTGGACCCGCGCGCCTACCTCGGCCGCATCGAGGGCCTGGCCGCCCGCGCCGCGGCGCGCCTCCCGCCGAGGCGAACCGCCGCCGCGGCGCTCCGGGCGGTGCGCGAGGCGCTCTTCGACGAGGGTGGCTTCCGCGGCAACGAGGAGCACTACTACGACCCCCGGAACTCGTTCCTGAACGAGGTCCTCGACCGGCGGCTGGGCATCCCCATCACGCTCTCGGTCCTCTTCCTGGCGGTGGCGCGAAGGCTCGGCCTCCGGGCCGAGGGCGTGGCTCTTCCGGGCCACTTCCTCGTCCGCGCCGACGCGGCCGGCCGCGAGCTCTTCGTCGACCCGTACCGGCGCGGCGAGGTCCTCACCGCCGAGGAGTGCGCGCGGCGCTGGCGCGCCCAGGGGCCGGGCCGCACCGCCTTCGACTCCCGGTGGCTCGAGCCGGCCGCCCCTCGCCAGATCCTGGCGCGGATGCTGCACAACCTGAAGCGCATCTACGGCGAGACCGGCGACGACGTCCGCGCCCTCTGGGTGGTCGACCGGCTCCTGCTCCTCTCGCCCGGCGATCCGGAGGAGCGGCGCGACCGGGGGCTGCTCGCCGCGCGGCTCGGCGGGACCGGCGCCGCGATCGCCGACCTCGAGGCCTACCTCGCCGCCTCCCGGGACGCCCCGGACGCCGCCGACATCCAGAAGCTCGCCGCGGCGCTGCGGCAGCGGCAGGTCTTCCTGAACTAGGCGCAGCTCGCCGCCGGCGGGGCACGAGCCCCGGCCTACCCGCGTCCGGCCGGCCCCTCGCCGCCCTCGAGCTCGCGGAGCCGCAGGCGCTCCACCGGAACGCCGCGCAGGAGGTGGCTCTCGACGATCTCGGCCACGTCCTCGGGCCTCACCCTGCCGTACCAGACGCCCTCGGGGTAGACGGCGATCACCGGCCCGTGCTCGCAGGCGTCGAGGCAGCCGGCGGCGTTGGCGCGGGCCGCTCCCTTCAGGCCGCGGGCCTTCAGCTCCTTCTTCAGCGCCTCGCGCACCGCCTCGCCGCCCCGGGCCGCGCAGCAGCCGCGCGGGTCGCTCGGGTCGCGCAGGTTCTCGCAGACGAAGAGGTGGTGTCGGAATCGCATGGCGGGGTTGTAACGCCCTCGCATACCATGCGCCCCGTGCCGCGCATCCGCGCCGTCGTCACCGACCTCGACAACACCCTCTACCCCTGGGTCGACTACATCGTCCCCAGCCTCGAGGCGATGGTCGACTCGCTCGCGGCCACCACCGGCCTGCCGCGCATCCGCATCGTCCAGTCGCTGAAGGCCGTCTACACGAAGTACGACTCGAACGAGTACCCCTTCGCCATCCAGGAGTCCGAGCTCTTCGCCCCGTACGAGCGCGACTTCGACTCCTTCCGGGCCCTGGTCGTCGACCCGGCGCGCCGCGCCTTCAAGGCGGCTCGCGAGCGCTACCTGCGCCCCTACGCGGGCGTGCTGGAGGCGCTCGACGCCATCCGGGAACGGGGGCTTTCCCTGGTGGCGCTCACCGACGCGCCCCGCAACGCCGCCGAGCTGCGCCTGAAGTGGCTCCGGCTCGACGGTCACTTCGACGCGCTCTACGCGCTCCCCGGCTACGCCCTGCCCGACCGGATCGACCCCGAGATCCGGCGGCGCGAGGAGGCGGGCCACTACCGATCCCGGACCAAGGTCGTGGAGCTGCCCCCGGACTCGGAGAAGCCGAGCCCCGAGGGGCTCCGGCGCATCCTCGCCGACCTGAAGATCGACGGCGCCGAGGCGGTCTACGTGGGCGACAACCTCGCGAAGGACATGCCGGTCGCGGAGGCCTGCGGGGCGCTCGGGGTGTGGGCCGAGTACGGCACCTACGTGCCGGCCGAGTACCGCGAGCGCCTGGCCGTCATCTCGGCGGCTTCGGTGACCCGGCGCCACGTCGCCGACGAGCCCGGGCGGCGGCCGGGCCGCTGGCCGCTAACCATCTCCCACTTCGGCCAGGTGCTCGAGGTGCTGGACGGCAAGCGCTGGGTCGTGCCCGAGGCCCGGCCGGCGCCGGCGCGGAGGCGGCGGTGAGCCCGAGGGCCCGCTACGACGACCTCGCCGGGCGCCGCGGGCTCGTCACCGGCGCCTCCTCGGGCATCGGCCGCGGGGTCGCCGAGGCCCTCCTCGACCAGGGCGGCAGCGTCGCCATTCACTACCGGTCGAACCGGGGCGCCGCCGAGGCGCTGGCGGCCGGCTTCGCCGGCCGGGCCGCGGCCCTGGCCGCCGACCTCGCCCGGGAGGAGGAGTGCGTCCGGCTCGTCCGCGAGGCCGCCGCCGCGCTCGGCGGGCTCGAGGGGGTGGTCCACTCGGCCGGGGTCTGGAGCGAAGGGCCGGCTGACCGGATCTCCGCGGAGGCGCTCGAGGAGGTCTTCCGGGTGAACGTCTTCAGCGCCTTCCACCTCCTGCGGGAGGCGCTCCCCTTCCTGCGCCGCGGCGAGCGCGGGCGCGGCAGCGTGGTGCTGGTGGGCTCCACCGCCGGCCAGCGCGGCGAGCCGGGGCACGCCCACTACGCCGCCAGCAAGGGGGCGCTCCAGTCGGCGGCGATGAGCTGGGCGGTGGAGCTGGCGCCGGCGGTCCGGGTGAACCTGGTCTCGCCGGGATGGGTGCGGACGCCGATGGCCGAGGCCGAGCTCGACGAGGTCGGCGCCCGCATCGCCGGGGCCCTCCCCAACCGGCGGGTCGCCGAGGTGGAGGACGTGGTCCACGCGGTCCTCTACCTCGCGAGCGAGGTCTCGGCCCACCTCGTGGGCGCGGACCTGTGCGTCTCGGGCGGCGGGCTGCTCGTCGTCCCGCGGGGGCAGATCCAGCAGGTCGACTGAAGCTACCGCGCCGCCCGGTCGGCGCGGAGCCGGGTGAGCGTCGCCAGCGCCCCGAGCGCCTCCGCCCGCGCCGCCTGGT
>DATBLK010000164.1:0-3893 GCA_036555405.1 Anaeromyxobacteraceae bacterium | reverse complement strand
CGTGGACCACGACGGCGTCTCCGCCGCCTACGCCGACGGCGGCTGGCTCCTCCCCCTGGCGCCGGCCCTGCTCCCCTCCCCCCGGCTCTTCCCGGCCGGCGAGGCCGCGCTCTCGGAGCTGGGGCTCGCCAGCGACGTCGGCCGCGCGCTCGAGCCCGCCACGCCCGACCTCCAGCTCGTCCTGCCGCGCGCCCGGCTCGACCTCTGGCGCGACCCGGTGCGGCGCGCCGCCGAGCTCCGGCGCGAGTGGCCCGCCGAGGCCGCGGCCCTCGACGCGGCCCTCACGGAGGCCTCCCGGCTGTTCGACTCCGCCACCCCCTTCCTGGCGCAGCGGCCCCCGCTGGCGCCGTCGGGCCTGCGCCAGCGCTGGGCGCTGTCCCGGCTGCTCCGGGTCGCCGAGCCCTTCCCCGGCTCGCCGGCGGCCCCGGGCCTCGTCCCCCTGCGCGACGTCGCCGCCCACCCGCTGGCCCTGGCCCTCGGCGCCGCGCGGCGCTTCCTCGGCCACCTCGACGGCCCGGCGCCGCCGCTCGCGGCGGCGCGGCTCCTGGGTGCGCTGACGCGGGGCGTCCACCGCGCGGCGGGCGGCGGCCTCGGCCTCCGCGACCTCGTCCGGCGGCGCATCGCCGAGTCGCGCGGGGAGCTCCTCGGCGCCGGCGACGCCCCCGCGGTGGCGGAGGCGCTGGAGCTCGAGGGCCGCCGCGCCGCCGCCCTGCGGGTCGCCGGCTACCGCGACCTCTACCGGGCCCGCGTCTTCCTCGTGGCCACCGACGCCCCGGCGCTGCGCCGGCTCCTCCCCGAGGACGAGCGGACCGGCCGGCGGGCCCGGGCGCTCGAGGCGGTCCGCCCGCGGCGCCAGCTCTTCGCCGTGAACTGGGTGGTCCGCGCCGGGGGATTGCCGCCCGGGCTCGGCGAGCTGGCGCTGTCGGTCGCCGCGCCGGGCGCGGAGGGGCCCGCCGGAGGGATCCTCCTCCAGGTGGGCGCGGCGCGGCGGGCGGGCGGGGGCGCCCCCGACGACTCGGTGCGCGTCCTCACGGCCGCCGCCTTCTTCCCGGAAGAGCCCCGGGGCGAGGGGGCGGGCGCTGCCGCGGCCGCCGCCGCCCAGGCCGCCGCGATGCGCGGGGCCCTGAGCGAGCTCCTGCCCTTCCTCGACCGCCAGGTGGTGCTCGAGTCGGTGCCGGCGCAGGCGGCGCCCTCCGGCCGGCGAGGCTCGCGGCTCGCCGTCCACCCGCTCCTCGAGGTGGCGGCGCCGGGAGCGCTCGGGGTCGCCGGCCTCCCGGTGGAGTCCCCCTGGCCCAACCTGCTCTTCGCGGGGCGGGAGGTGGTGCCGGGGCTGGGGCTCGAGGGCGAGTTCCACGCCGGCCTCGCGGCGGCCGAGGCGGCGGAGCGCCTGCTCGGCCGGCGCTAGCCGCCGGGCCCGGCCGCGCTTGCTTTCCGGGGCCGCTCGCGTATATTCCCGCGTCCTTTCGAGGTTTCCAGACATGGCTCGCCGCTGCGACATCTGTGGGAAGGGGCCGCTCGTCGGCAACAACGTCTCCCACGCCAACAACAAGACCAAGACCCGCTCCCTCCCGAACCTGCGCTCGGTGCGGGCTCGCCTCGGCGGATCGGTCCGGCACCTCCGCGTCTGCACGCGGTGCCTGAAGGCCGGTCGCATCGTGAAGGCGGCGCACGGCAGCAGCCGCGCCGCGGCCCAGGCCTGACGGTCGGACGTGGCCGGCGAGGCGGAGGCGGACCGCGCCGAGCTGGCGCGCCTGCGCCGCGACCTCGCCGCGGCGCGCGGCAGGGCGCGCCTCGACCTGCTGCTCGATGCGCCGGACCCCGGCGCGCGGGTGCGCTCGCTCCCGGCCGACGAGCTCTACTTCGCGGTCCGGGAGGTGGGGCTCGCCGACGCCGGCGACCTGGTGCGGCTCGCCAGCCCCGGCCAGTTCCGCACCTTCCTCGACCTCGAGTGCTGGAAGAAGGACCGGCTGGAGCCGGCCCGGGCGCTCCCCTGGCTCGCGGCGGCGCGGGGCCGCGCCGACCGCGAGGAAGCGGCGGAGCGAGCCTGGCGGCGCAAGCTCGAGGCGCTCGACGTGGAGCTCCTGGAGCTCGTGCTCCTGGGCGTCTTCCGGGTCCACGACCTCGAGTCCTGGCCCGACCCGCCGGCCCACTGGCTGCGCACCCCCGACGGCCAGTTCGCGGTGGAGTTCCTGGTCGAGGGAGCCGAGCACGAGACGGCGCAGCACCTCCTCGACGACCTCGTCGCGGCCGACCCGTTCCAGGCGGCGCGGTTCCTCTCGGCGCTCCGCTGGGAGCTGCCCTCGGAGCTCGAGGAGACGGCGCTGCGCTGGCGCGCCGGTCGCCTCCAGGACCTCGGCCACCCTCCGCTGGAGGAGGCGCTGTCCTGGTTCGCGAGCCCGCGGCCGCCGGCCGCTCCCGCTCCGCCGGACCGGACCCCCGGGCTCCTCCGCGGGCCCCGGCGCCCCGGCTCGTACCTGGAAGGCGCCGCCGACGCCCTGCCGCCCGGGGCGCGCGAGGCGCTCGACCCGCAGCTCGCGGCGGCGGCGAACGCCGTGCTGGTCGCCGACGGCGTGGACGTGTCGGACCCCGAGGCGGTCCGCGCCGCGGCCCGTGCGGCTCGCACCCTCGTCGAGCTGGGGCTCGAGGCGGCCTCGGGCGGAGACGTCCTGGCCGCGGCCGCGGCCCTTGCGTCGACCCCGGTGAAGGCGCTCTTCCAGCGCGGCTTCGGGCGGCTCCTCGAGCTCGGCCGCCGCGCCGAGCGGCTGCTCTCGACCGGGCCCGGCTGGCCGCCGCCGATCGGCGAGGCGCTCCGGGCCCTGTGCGGGCGCCGCCCGCGCTACTTCCCGGGCCTCGAGGCGCCGCGGGCGGAGTGGGGTTCACCTGCGGCCGCCGCCCACGAGCCGCGCCCCTTCGGCTCGCTCGAGGAGGTGGCGCGCGCCGAGGCGGCGGTGGCGGAGGCGGAAGGGCCGGCGCCGGGCTGAGCCCGGGCTACTCGGGAAGCCGGGTCGAGGGGCCCTTCGGCCCGGCCTCGTCGGGCGCCGCGTCGGCAGGCGCGCCGAGCGCCAGGCCGCAGTCGGGGCACTCGGCGGCTCGCCCGGCGGGGCGGAAGCGGTGACCGCAGGCCGGGCAGGCGATCTCGCCGCCCGCGTCGAGGTCCACGCCCTCCAGGCCGCGCGCCGCGGCCGCGGCCGCCTCCGGGTCGGCGAGCAGCTCGGCCCAGTCGCTCCGCAGGAATGCCACCGCCTGCTCGAGCTGCGTCGCCGGAGCGTAGAGGTTCCACAGCGGGTGCGCCCGCTCCTCCTCCCGCCGCGGCGGCACCTGCTCCATCTCCGCCGCCACGCCCTGCTCCTCGAGGAGCTCGAGCATCTCGCGCACCGAGGCGTAGCCGGACCGGGACAGGACCTCGAGCCCGTCGGCGCGGGCCTGGCAGGTGACGCAGGCCCCCGAGGCGTCGAGCGGCGTGTTGCAGCGGACGCAGGTCTCGATCTCCATGGCGCCTCCCCGGGGCCGCGCCCCTCCGGCCATCCTAGCGCGGCCGCGGCCCGCTGCGCCCGGCCACGCCATCGGCTATGCTGCGCGCCCCATGGTCATCGACGGGAGGAAGGTGGCGGCGTCGGTGCGGGCCGAGGTGGCGCGCGCCGTCTCGGCCCTGCGCCAGCGCGGCGTGACCCCGGGATTGACGGTGGTGCGCGTCGGCGACGACCCGGCCTCGGCCATCTACGTCCGCGGCAAGCGCAAGGCCTGCGAGGAGGTCGGCATCCGCTCGGCGGAGCACCACCTGCCGTCCTCCACGTCGCAGGCGGAGCTCCTCGACCTGGTGCGCCGCCTCGACGCGGACCCCGCGGTCCACGGGATCCTGGTCCAGCTCCCGCTCCCCCGGCACCTCGACGAAT
>DATBLK010000091.1:0-3624 GCA_036555405.1 Anaeromyxobacteraceae bacterium | reverse complement strand
TCGAGGCGCTCCTCGAGCGCCTGGCGGCGACGCCGCTCGAGGCCCGGCGCCGGCTCCCCGGGATGGAGCCGAAGCGCGCCGACGTGATCGTCGCCGGCGGCGCGGCGGTGGCGGAGGCGATGGCGGCCACCGGCTTCGGGCAGCTCACGGTCTCGGACCGCGGCGTGCGCTGGGGCCTGCTCCACGACCGGTTCGGGGACCGCTGACGTGCCGGGAGCCTGGGCCGTCGTCTGCGACTTCGACGGGACCGCGACCACCCGCGACCTGGGCGACCAGGTGGCGATCCACTTCGGGCCCGAAGGCCACTGGCGGCGGGCCGAGGACGACTACCGCGAGGGCGGCTTCCCGTTCTCCGAGCTCATCCGGCGCATCTTCGCGCCCATCACCGCCCCGCCCGAGGCCATCGCCGAGTTCGCCCGCGCCCGCGCCGTTCTCCGCGAGGGCTTCGTCGAGTTCCTGGCCGCCTGCCGCGAGGCGGGCCGGCCGTTCGTCATCGCCTCGGCCGGGCTCGACGTCTACATCGAGCCGGTCCTGGAACGGCTGCCGCCGGCGCTGCGACGCCACGTGCTGGTCCGCGCCAACGCCGCCGTCTGCTCCCGCAGCGGCCTCGAGGTCCGCTTCCACGGCGACGGGGCGCGCGACTGCGGGCGCTGCGGCTTCTGCAAGGGCACGGTGGTCCGCGAGCTCCAGGCCGCGGGCCACCGGGTGGCGCTGGTGGGCGACGGGAGCGCCGATCGGTGCGCCGCCGACGCCGCCGACCTGGTCTTCGCCCGGCGGTCGCTGGTCCGCTACTGCAGGGAGCGAGGCATCCCCTTCGTCCCCTTCGAGAGCTTCGCCGACGTGGCGGCGCAGCTGCCGCCTCCGGGGTGGACCGCGCCCCTCACCCGCGAGTGAAGGCGCGGTGGACGAGCCGCCCTCTCCCCGGCCGGTACCGGGGAGAGGGCAGAAGAGCGAGCCCGCACCGCGTTCCCCGACGTGAGCGGCTGCCGCCGCGCGCCCGCAGCCGCGGAGAGGGCAGACGAGCGAGCCCGCACCGCGTTCCCTCTCCCCCGTCCCGGCGGGGGAGGGGGAGACTCGAGTCCCCCACCTGCCGCGGGGGTGAGGGGCGCGTTCCTCAGGTTCAGAACAGCCCGATCGAGAAGTGCGGCGCAACCCACGCCTCGCCCAGGCGCCGGTCCGGCGCCGTGTTCACGCCGAGGTCCAGCACCGCCGGGCCGATGGGGGTGACGAAGCGCAGCCCCACGCCCACGTCGGCGCGGAGCCCGGCCAAGCTGGCCTTCTGGGCGTCGACCCAGAGGTTGCCGAGGTCGGCGAAGACCCCGACCTCGACGGCGGGCGAGAGCCGGAAGCGCGCCTCCGCCTTGGCCAGCAGGAAGGCCTGGCCGCCGACGCTGATGGGCGCCTGCCCGGCGGCCACGTTCCGGGCGGCGTCGGTGCAGGCGATCCCGCTGAGCGACCCGTTGCAGCTCGCCACCTGCCTGAGGTAGTCGGTGCGCAGGTCCTCGGGGATCATCTCCTCCTCGCCCCAGCCCCGCATCGTCGAGGCGCCGCCCATGAAGAAGCGCTTCGGGCCGATGGTCCGGGAGGCGGCGCTGAGCGGCAGGACGCGGCCGGCGCGGACCGACAGGGCGAGGACGGTGTCGCGGCCCACGGGCAGGTACCCCGACAGCGTCCCCTGGAGCCTCAGCAGGTCGGTGTAGACCTCGCTCCCCGGGATGAGCCCGAAGAGGAGGTACCGGCCGCCGCCGCCCAGGGAGTGCGAGTAGTCGGCGCCCACCGCCGCGAACCAGCCGGAGCGGGGGTGCACGGCGTTGTCGCGGAAGTCGAGCGACAGCGCCGGGCGCAGGGAATGGAGGGTGGTGATGCCCTCGGGGAAGCGCAGCCGTTCCACGTCCGCCCGGGTCAAGGTCTGGGCGTCCACGCTCGTGCTCTTCTCGATGTCGTCGACCTCGAGCTCGTAGATCACCGAGAAGGCGAGAGGCGCCGCCAGGGCGACGTCGAGCCCTCCCGAGACCGCAACCCGCGTCATGTCGTATGCGCGGCGGTGCACCCGCTCGCCCACCCCGTCGACGTGCGCGCCGACGGCGAAGGGCAGGAAGTGGAGCCGCGGGTCGCGCAGGCCGAGGCTCAGGTACCCCTCGAGCCGGTCCAGGGGCTTGAGGTCCTTCACGTCGGGCCGGCGGTAGTAGGCGTACTTGGGGTCGTTCACCTTGGCACGGGCCGCGAACTCCAGGGCCAGTCCCAGGAGGTTCGGCTGGCTGAACTCGGCGAAGGCGCGCGGCCCGTTGGCGAGAGAGTAGCCGGCCCCCGGGGCCAGGGTCCGCCACGGCCGCTCGGCGAGCTCGACGGTGATGTCCTTCTCCGACTCCGGCACCTCGGGCTCGTCGAGCCGCAGCGCCACCGAGCGGAAGACCCCGAGCCTGAGAAGGGCCGCCTGGCTTCGCGCCACCGCCGCCGGGTCGTAGACGTCCCCCGGGTGGACCTCGAGCGTCGAGCGCACGATGCTCTCCCGGGTGCGCTGCGCACCGGCCACCGACACCGCGGCGATGTGCACCCGGGGGCCCTCCTCGATGCGAAAGCGGAGCGCGGTGCGCGTCCCGTCGGCCGAGGGCTCCTGCTGGTCCTGGACCCGGGCGTAGAGGTACCCCTCCCGCGAGTAGACCCCGAGGAGCGCGCTCCGGGTCTGCTCCACCGCGGCGTAGGCCAGCGGCTCGCCGGGGCGGAGCCGGACCTCCTCCAGGATCCGCGCCAGCGACACCGCGCGGTTCCCCTCGAAGGCCACGGACTCGATGCGGGTCTGGGGCCCTTCGCGGAGGCGGATCTCCACCTCGGCGGTGCCGTCCCGCGCGTCGAGGAGGACGCGCGTGCCCTCGTGCCCCGCCGCCAGGAAGCCCTCGGCGCGGTAGGCGTCGACCACCCGCGCCACCGCCTGGTTCCAGGCGGGCTCGGTCCAGGCGTCGCCCGGCTCCGGCCGCGCCAGCCGGCGCGGCGGCGCGGTGGAGCCTCCCGCCCGCGACAGGCGCTCGGCGTCGGCGGCGTCGTCGCCCTCGCCCGCCGCCGCCTCCAGCCCCTCGCGGAGCCGCTCGCGCAGCCAGGGCTCGGCGCGCGCCGCGGTCCCGCCGAAGCGCACCCGGGTCACCCGGTAGCGCCGGCCCTCCTCGACGACGAAGGTGACGGCGACCCGCTCCGGTCCGCCCGTCTCCCGCACCTCGACGCGAGCCGCCGCCCAGCCGCGCTCCTGGTAGAAGGCGCGGAGCCGCGCCGCGGCGGCTTCGAGCGCCGGCTCGTCGAGCGGCTGCTCCGGATCGAGGCCCAGCTCGGCGCGGAGCTCGGGGCCGCCGAGGGACTGGTTCCCCTCGAAGCGAAGCTCGATGCGCGGTCCCGCCACCACCGGGATGAGGACCCGCGCCCCGCCCGCGCCCACCTCGGCCCGGGGCTCGCCGACCCGGGCGCGGAGCCAGCCCTCGCGGAGCAGCCGGAGCCGGAGCTGCCTCGCGTCTCCCTCGAGGGCGTCGAGGTCCAGCACCGCGCCCTGCCGCGTCGCCAGGCCGGCGGCGAGCGCCGCGCCGCGCTCGCCGAGGTCGGCCCCCAGCGACACCTCGGCGGTGCGGGTCGGCGCGCCCT
>DATBLK010000087.1:0-12275 GCA_036555405.1 Anaeromyxobacteraceae bacterium | reverse complement strand
GCACCGGGGCCCGACCGGCGGCGGTCACCGGGCTCTTGAAGAAGAAGGAGAGCCACTCCTGCACGCCGACCTCGCCGGCGCGCCGCGCGGCGTCGGCGAGCAGCGCCAGGTCCAGGACGAGCGGGGCCGCCAGGATCGAGTCGCGGCACTGGAAGTTGATCTTGATCTGCATCGGGTAGCCGAGCCACCCGACGATGTCGACCGCGTCCCAACCTTCCTTGTTGTCGCCGCGCGGCGGGTAGTAGTGGATGGTCACCTTGTGGGAGAGATCGCGGTAGAGCTCGGGGTGTCGGCTCCCGTCGAGGATCTGCTCCAGCACCGAGAGCTTCGAGACCTCCTTGGTGCGGAAGGCGGCCTCGTCGTCCAGCACCTCGCCGTCCCGGTTGCCGAGGATGTTCGTCGAGAACCAGCCGTCGAGGCCGAGGAGCCGCGCCCGGAGCATCGGCGCCACCGCGGTCTTCATCAGGGTCTGGCCGGTCTTGAAGTCCTTGCCGGCCGTGGGGACGCGCTCGCGCTCCGCGAGCTCGACGAGGGCAGGCACGTCGGCGGTGAGGTTGGGCGCCCCGTTCACGAACGGCAGGCCGCAGCGCAGCGACGCCCAGGCGTAGACCATGCTGGGCGCGATGGCGGGGTCGCCCCGCTCCAGGCCGGCCTCGAAGGCCTTCAGGCTCTGGTGCACCGCCGAGGGCTCGGCGTAGACCTCGGTGGAGCCGGTCCAGACCATCACCCCGCGGGCGCAGCGGTGGCGCGAGAGGAAGCCGCGGATGTCGTCGCAGAGCTCCTCGGCGCGGGCGCGGAGGGGGCCCGACTTCACGTTGGGGCCGTCGAGCCGGCGCACCCACGCCCGGTCGAAGAGCGCGGGCATGGGCTTCACCGCCGCCAGCCCTTCGCGCAGGGCGTCGAGGAGCGAGCGGTCGAGCACCCGGGCCCGCTGCGCGGCCACGTGGGCGTCGTCGGGAATGGGGTCCCAGCCGCCGAAGACGAGGTCCTCGACCGGAACCATGGGGACCGCCGCCGCCAGGCGCGGCCCGGGGACTCCGTCCTCGTCGAGGAGGTCGCCGAGCTGCGTGAGCGAGCCGATGGGCCGGGCCAGGCGCCGCTTCACCGCCTCGACGCCGGCGATGGCCGTGGTGGCGACGGCCCCCAGGCCCGGCATGAGCACGGCGAGGCGCTCACCCTGGCGCGCGCGGACGAAGGAGGAGGCAGGCGACATGGTCCTCTCGCGGCCCTGGGGCCGGCCCTGAGTGGTTCGAAGGCGACGAAGCGCGTAGCCGCCCCGTCGCTGCGGGTTCACCCTGCTGCCTTGTAGCGCTGCTTTGGCGCCGACGAAAGGAGAATTCCACACCGGCGCACCGAGCCCCCGCAGGGCCCTGCGCGCGCGGCGCTCGCCGCTCGCGCCCCGGCCGCGCCGATCGTGCGCGTCGCCGACCCGTTGGCCCCGGCGGCGCGACGTGGTTCAATGTCCGGGAGGAGCAAGCGATGCCCTTCCACCCCGGCGCGACCAAGCGGCAGAAGGAAGAGGCCCGCCGGGAGCACCAGCGGAAGAAGGAAGAGCGCCGCGAGCAGCGCCGGCGCGAGAAGGCCGAGCGCGGCGGCCGCCCGCTCTCCCCCGGCGAGGACCCGGACATCGCCGGCATCGTCCCGGGGCCGCAGCCGCCGTCGGAGGAGTGACGGCGTCGTCGGTCGAGGTGGTCCCGCGGACGAGCCCGCGCCCGGGCCCGGGATCGCCGGGCGCAGCCTCGTCCACGGGATCGACCGAGGACCGCGGGTCCGGGGCCTCCCGCCGCGCTTGACCGGACGGCCGGTGCCGGGGGCCGTCGGGGTCGCCTCCTTCGGGGCGGCCCTCCGGGCCCTCCGCCGGAGCGAAGGGCGCCGCGCGGACGGAGCTACACTCCGGAGGGGTGGTGCATGCTCGAGGGCCAGGGTGTCGTGCTGGTGGTCGACGACGACGCGCTGGTGCGGCGTGCGGTGCACCGTGTGCTCGCGGGCTTTCGCGTCGTCGAGGCGGTCACCGGGTCCGAGGCGCTGGCCCTGGTGCGGCGCGAGCCACCCGACCTCGTCCTCCTCGACCTGGTGCTCCCCGACATGACCGGCTACGAGGTGTGCCTCCGCATCAAGGAGGCGGCGCCGGGGCTGCCGGTGCTCCTCGTCACCGGCTTCGGGGAGCAGGAGGACCGGAGCGCCGGGGTAGGCGCGGGCGCCGACGGCCACCTCGCGAAGCCCTTCGCGCCCGCGGACCTCCGGAGCAGGGTCGAGGTCCTGCTCGGGCGGGCCGCGCCACCGTGACGCCCCCGGGCGTCTACCCCTGTCCGCGGATCGCCGCGTCCGACTAGTATCGGGCCATGCCGCTCCCGCGCAGGGTCTGGCCTTTCGCTCCGGTCGCACTCTCGGCGGCCTTGCTGCTCGCCGCCTGTGCCGGATCGAAGAAGTGCCCCGCAGGCCAGGCGGACTGCGGGGGCGGCTGCACCGACCTCCAGACCGACCCGCTCAACTGCGGCGCCTGCATCCAGGCCTGCCCCACGGGCGGCGCCTGCGCCTCCGGCGCGTGCAGCTGCCCGGCCGGGACGCAGCTCTGCGGCGCCGCGTGCGTCGACGTCCTGACCAGCGCCTCGAACTGCGGGGCCTGCGGGCTGTCCTGCGGCCTCGGGAGCTGCTCCGGCGGCTCCTGCGCCTGCGCGCCGGGCGCCACCGACTGCGGGGGCAACCCGCGCTGCGTCGACACGCAGACCCACCTGGCCCACTGCGGCGGGTGCGCCACCCCCTGCACCCGCTCCGGCGGGATCTGCTCCGGGGGCGCCTGCGCCTGCGGCGGCGCCCGACCCGACTACTGCGCGGCGGCCGACCTCTGCACGGCGCTCGCGGTCGACCGCCTGAACTGCGGGAGCTGCGCCCACCCCTGCCTCTCGACCGAGGTCTGCCAGTCCGGCGCCTGCGCCGCCTGCCCGGCGCCCACGCCCGACGTCTGCGGCAACGCCTGCACCAGCCTCCAGACCGACCCCGCCCACTGCGGCGCCTGCGCCGCCCCCTGCGGCGCCGACCGGGTCTGCCAGTCGGGGAGCTGCCAGTGCCCGCCGGCCGCCCCCACGCTCTGCGGCGCGAGCTGCGTGGACGCGCAGACCGACGCGGAGAACTGCGGCGCCTGCGGCCACGCCTGCGCCCCGGGCCAGCTCTGCCAGGGCGGGGTCTGCTGCACGCCCGAGGGGCTGGTCTGCGGGTCGAGCTGCTGCGCCGGCGGGAGCGCGTGCTGCGCCGGCGCCTGCCCGGTGGAGCACGACAACGGCGCCGGGCAGAAGTTCTACGACTGCAACCCGCGCGACACCTGGACCGCGACCACGGCGATGGAGGCGGCGGTGGCCTGGGACGCCGCCGGGGCGTCCACCTTCGTCGGCTGCGCGAGCTGCCTCGGCTGGCAGACCACCTCGGCCTGCGGCGTCTGGTGCTACGCCGGCAGCCTCCTCCCGGGCTACGTCAACGTGGTCCCGAGCCTCTCTTGCCAGTGCCCGACGATGGCGAGCCCGCTCTGGCACTGACCATGGCTTCCCCTCTCCCCGCCCGGCGGGGGAGTCACCGATCCCGGGGTGAGGGGGAACCGGCCTCGCCCGGCCCCGCGAGCCCCAGCCGCACGACGTCCTCCGGGGTGTTCGCGTTCTCGAAGGCGCGGCCGTCGGGGTCTACCTCCCGCCACTCGGCCTCGCCGACGAAGCGGGCGCCGCAGGCGGTGGCGATCTTCCACATCGAGGGGTCGCCCGAGCGGATCATCCGTTCCACCAGCGGGAGGCACTCGCGCGACCAGAAGGCGTGGAGCGGCTCGAGCCGGCCGCGCCAGATGACCGCCACCGCCGGGGCGCTGCGGCGCGCCGCCAGCCACTCGATGGGGCCGCGGGAGAGGAAGGGCATGTCGCAGCCCGCGGTGAAGACCCAGCCCGTCCGCGACGCGGCGAGCGCGGCGTGGAGCCCGCCGGGCGCCCCCTTGCCCGGGACGGCGTCGGAGATCACCGGCGCGCCCAGCCCCGCGTAGGGCCCGGGCTCGTTCGCCACCACCAGCGAGGCCGCGAAGAGGTCGGCGAAGAGGCGGACGGTTCGCCCGGCGATCGCCTCGCCCCCGACCCGCAGGAGCCCCTTGGCGACGCCGCCGAGGCGCGTCGCCTGTCCCCCGGCGACGAGCGCGCCGGTGCAGTCGGGGAGGAGGGGAGGGCGGCTCACGGGAATGGCGAAACATGGCGGCCGGCCCCGCGGGCGTCAACCGCCGCCTCGGGGCGCCGGCCCGGGTTGGTCGGCGCCGCGGCGTGCACTATAAGCTTCCACCGATGCCCCACGTCGATCGCCTCGCCGCCTTCCGGCGGATGGTGGAGCAGAGGCCCGACGAGCCCTTCGCCCGCTACTCGCTGGCGATGGCGCTCCGCTCGGAGGGGCACGCCGACGGCGCCGCCCGGGAGTTCGAGGAGGTGCGGCGGCGCTTCCCGACCTACGTCCCCACCTACCTCATGCTGGGGCAGGTGCTCGAGGGGCTGGGGCGGACGGCCGAGGCGGCCCGGGCCTACGAGGACGGCGCCGCCGCGGCGTCGCGCGCCGGGAACGAGCACGCCCGGAGCGAGCTCGCCCAGGCGCTCGAGGTGCTGCGGACGCGCGGGAGCTGAGAGGAGGAGACATGGCGGGACCGCTCATGCAGGGGAAGCGCGCGCTGGTGATGGGGGTGGCCAACGACCGCTCCATCGCCTGGGCCATCGCCGAGCAGTTCCGGGCCCAGGGGTGCGAGCTGGCCTACAGCTACCCGGGCGAGGCCATGGGGAAGCGGATGCTCCCGCTGGTGCAGCCGACGAACCCGGCGGCGGTCCTCGACGTCGACGTCGCCCGGGACGAGGAGATCGACCGGGCCGCGAAGGCGCTCCGCGAGACGTGGCCCGAGGGCTTCGACGTGCTGGTCCACGCCATCGGCTTCGCGCCGCGCGAGGCCCTCGACGGGCGCTTCACCGAGGTGACGACGCGCGAGGCCTGGCGCATCGCCCTCGACGTCTCGGCCTACTCGCTGGTGGGGGTGGCGCGCGCCTTCAAGCCCATGATCCGCCGGGGCGGGTCCCTGCTCACGCTCACCTACTACGGCGCCGAGAAGGTGGTGACGAACTACAACGTCATGGGCGTCGCCAAGGCGGCGCTGGAGTGCTCGGTCCGCTACCTGGCCCACGACCTGGGGCAGGAGGGCATCCGCGTGAACGCCATCAGCGCCGGCCCGCTGAAGACGCTCGCCGCCGCCGGCATCAAGGGGATGCGGACCATGCTCGCCGACAACGCCGAGAGGACGCCGCTGCGCCGCAACATCCAGCACGACGAGGTGGGGAAGGCCGCCCTCTTCCTGTGCTCGGACCTGGGCTCGGGCGTGACCGGCGAGGTCCTCTACGTCGACGCCGGGCAGAACATCATGGGCGTGGTCGGGATGTAGCGGCGGCGACGGGCTCCCGGCGGGGAACCGGTCAGTAGAACCTTCCCGGCGGCACGTCCTCGCCCACGAAGGGGTTCGTGCGCCGCTCCTCGCCGATCGTGCCCGACGGGCCGTGGCCGGGGTGAAACTGGACGTCGTCGCCCAGCGGGAAGAGCCTGTCCACGATCGACCTCCGCAGGGCCTCGAAGTCGCCGCCGGGGAGGTCGGTGCGCCCCACCGAGCCGGCGAAGAGGGTGTCGCCGGTGAAGACGGAGCGCGCTCCCTCGATCCAGAGGGCGCAGGAGCCGCGGGTGTGGCCGGGGACGTGGAGGATCCGCCCCGAGAGCGCCCCGAGCGACAGGCCCTCGCCGTCATCGTGCCAGCGGTCCACCTCCGGGACCTCGCCCTTGCCGAGGCCGAACATCTCCATCTGCCGGGGGAGCGCCTCGAGCCAGTCCCGGTCGGCGGCGTGGATCTGGACGGGAGCCCCGGTGATCCGCTTCGCCTCGGCCGCCGCCGCGACGTGGTCGACGTGGCCGTGCGTGAGGACGATGCGGCGCACCGAGAAGCCGCCCTCGGAGACCAGCGCCAGGATGCGGTCGAGCTCGCCGCCCGGGTCGACGAGCATCGCCTCGCCGGTGCGGCTGCAGGCCGCCACCCAGGAATTCTCGGCGAACGGCCCCACCACCGCATGGCGGACGACGAGCACGGACACTGGTGATACACGAAGGGCCGGAGGGAACCCATCCCCCCGGCCCCGCCGCGGCTCCCGAGAGGCTAGGTGGAGAAGGACTGGCCGCAGCCGCAGGTGCTCTTGGCGTTGGGGTTGATGAACTTGAAACCCGCGCCCTGGAGCCCGACGACGTAGTCGATGGTGACGCCCTGCAGGTACATCGCGCTCATCGCGTCGACGTAGAGCTTCACCCCCCCGTGCTCCACCACCGTGTCGCCCTCGCGCTCCGCGTTCTCGAAGTCCATCGAGTACTGGAAGCCGGAGCAGCCTCCGCCGACGACGCCCACCCGGACGCCGTAGCCGGCGAGGTTCTCCCGGGCCATCGCGTCCTTCACCATCTCCACCGCCTTGGGTGTCAGGGCGACGGGCAGCTCCTCGGCGGGCTCGGCCTCGAGGAGGTTCCTGCCGGGTGTGACGAGACTGGTGTCCATGCGCGCTCCTGGGAAAGTAGACCCTGGGCATCCATATTAGCGGGCGCCCGGCGCGCGTTCAACCCGCTCTGCCGGAGAGGTGCCGGCCGCCGTCCACCGGCAGGACGGCGCCGGTGACGAAGGGCGCGCCGGCGAGGAAGAGGACCGCGGCCGCCACGTCGGCCGCCGTCCCGGCGCGGCCGAGCGGGATGCGCCGGGCCAGGGCGCGCCGCCGCGCCGCCGGGTAGGCCTCCGGAAAGAGGACCGTCCCCGGCGCCACCGCGTTCACGCGAACGCGCGGGGCGAGCTCGAGCGCCAGGCACTCGGTGAGCCGCACCAGCGCCGCCTTGGAGGCGGCGTAGGCGGCGTAGCCGCGCCAGGGGACGAGGCCGCCGCCCACGTCGGCGACGTTCACGACCGAGCCTCCCGAGCGGCGCAGGAGCGGGGCCAGGGCGCGGACGAGGAGCAGCGGCGCCCGGGCGTTCAGGTCCATCTGCGCGTCGAAGGCGGCGGCGTCGATCCGGCGGAGCGGCCGCTCGTCGAAGCCGGCGGCGGAGTTCACGAGGAGGTCGAGCCGGCCGAAACGGCGGCGGAAGGCGCGGGCCAGGGTCTCGGGGCCGTCCGCCGCTGCGAGGTCGGCGCGGAGCGCCGGCAGGCCGCGCGGCGGCCGGTGGCTCCGGTAGTGCGCCGCGACGGTCCAGCCGCGGCGCGCCAGGTGGAGCGCGACCGCCCGGCCGACGCGGACGCCCGCGCCGGTGACGAGGGCGACGGGGGCGGGGCGGGGCACGGGGCGCGCGGCGGCCGCTCTCAGGCGGGCCCCCGGCCCTCCCCGGGATCCCAGGGCACGTCGGCGGCCCCGGCGAGCGCGTTCGCGAGACGCGCCGCCACGAAGAGCGCGTCGCCGAGCCGGTTCAGGTAGGGCAGGATCGCCGGCTCCACCGGCTCGCGGCGGTGAAGCGCCACGGCGCGCCGCTCGGCGCGGCGGCACACCGCGCGCGCCCGGTGGAGCGCCGCCGCGAGCGGTGTGCCACCCGGGAGGACGAACTGGCGCAGCGGCTGGAGCCGCGCCTCCCAGCCGTCGATGGACCGCTCCAGCTCCTCGGCCCACGCCGGCTCCACCGGCGGGAGGCCCCGGGCGGCGCTGGCACCGGGCGGCGCCGCCAGGCGCGAGCCCACCGCGAAGAGCCGCTGCTGCGCCGCGCGCAGGACCGCACCCAGCCCTCCGTCGGCGTCGAGGCCGGAGCGAGGGATCTCGGCCGCCGCGGCGCCGAGCGCGGCGTTGAGCTCGTCGACCGCGCCGTAGGCCTCGACGCGGGCGTCGTCCTTGGAGACGCGGACGCCGCCGAGGAGCCGGGTCTCGCCGCCGTCGCCGGCCTTCGTGTAGATCTTCACCCCGCCGTGCTACCACCGCCCCGGCGGCGGCCGCAACGGAGGAGGCGCGGATGGGGAACCCCTTCGGCCCGGAGGAGATGGCCCGCGTCGGTCGCGCGGCTGCCGAGGCCGCCTGGGCCGGGGGGATGTTCGTCCGCGGGCCCGACGGCGCGACCGTTCCCATCCCGCTCGTCGCCGAGCCCGAGCCCTTCTCCCGGGCGGAGCTGGCCGCGCTCGCCGCCGAGGCGCGCGCCATCCTCTCGGGGTCGGTGAAGCTGGCGCGCGCCCTCATCGCCGACGGCGACGCCCGCGACCGCGAGGCGCTCCTCGGGCCGTTCCAGGGGCTCGAGGCCGAGGCCATGGCCCGCCTCTTCGAGGAAGCGCCGGTGGCGGCGCTGGTGGCCCGCGTCGACTTCCTGCGCCCTCGCGAGGCGGGCGCGGCGCCGCGGGCGCTCGAGCTCAACGCCACCATCCCGGCGATGCCGGCCTACGCCGACCTCGCCGCCCACTCCTGGCTGCGCGCCGCCGCCAGGGCCCGCGGCCTCCCGCCCCGCGTCGCCGAGGAGCTCGTCGCCGCCTGCGGCTCCTCGATGGAGGATTTCCGGGCCACGCTCCAGGCCTTCTACGAGTGGCGCGGCGGAACCAGGGCCCGCTGCTCCATCGCCGTCGTGGCGCGGCCGGGCGACGCGCAGATCGGCGAGCTCACCAGGCTCGCCGCCCACTTCCGGCAGATGGGCCACGAGGCCCGGAACCTCGTCCCCGGCGAGTGCGAGCCGGAGGGCTGGGACCTCCTCTACCGGCACGTCTGGGCGCACCGGACGCCGGCGGACTCGCCCTTCGCCCGGGCGCTGCGGGCGCCGGGCCGGTACGTCCTCGCGAACCCGGTGAACGGCCTCCTCGAGGCCAAGGCGCTCTTCGCCAGGCTCTCGGAGTGCGCCGAGGACGACTCGCTCTCGCGCCGGGCCGGGCTCGACGCCGGGGAGCGCGCCGCCGCCGCCCGCCTGCCCTGGACGCGGCGGCTCGAGCCCGCGCTGGCGCCGCGCCTGCTCGCCGAGCGCGAGCGCTTCGTCCTGAAGCGGAGCTGGGACTACGGGGGGAAGAGCGTGCAGCTCGGGGCGGAGCTGGCGCCCGAGGCCTGGGAGCGCGTGGTCCGGGAGGCGCTCGCCGACGCCCGCGGCGGGGGCTTCGTGGCGCAGGAGCGCGTCTTCGCCGCCCGGCGGCCGGCGACCCGCGTCGCGCCCGAGGGCACGTGGCGCGGCGACCTGGTCCGCGACGTCTCCACCTACGCCGGGCTCGGGCCGGTGTCGCCGGGCGGGTCGGTGGTCCGCGCCGCGGCATCGCCGGTCGTGAACATCCTGGGCGGGGGCGGGCTCGCGCCGGTGATCCCGGACGACGTGCTCGCGCGGCTCGACTGACCGGCGCGCCCGGGTGTGCTAGGGTCTTTGGCGGAAGATGGAACGCCTCGCTCCCGGGCCCGGGAGCGAGGCAGCCGGAGCGGTCAGGGCCGGATGCCCTCCCCGGCCCTCCCGGCTTCGGCACTGCAGGGGGAGCGCGTCAGCGCTCCCCCTGCTTTTTTCTTGCTACCCTGTCCGCGATGCAGGGCAGGATCCTCGTCGTCGAGCACTCGCGGGCCCAGGCCGAGCTCATCGCCGCCCCGCTGCTCGCGGCCGGATACCAGGTGGCGCACGCGCAAGAGGGAGGCGCGGCCCTCGCCTCCATCAAGGCGAGCCCGCCGGACGCCGTGCTCCTGGCCCTCAAGGGGCTCCCGGACCTGAGCGGGAGCGACGTGCTGCGCGCCGCCAAGAGCTGGGCGTCGCGCAGCGAGCTCACGCTACCGGTGATCGTGGTCTCGGCGGCGACCGAGATCGCGGACCGGGTCGAGGCCCTGACGCGGCTCTACGCCGACGACTACCTGACGAAGCCCTTCGCCGAGGCGGAGATCCTGGCCCGCGTCCAGGTGCAGCTCCGCATCAAGAGCCTCCAGGACGACCTCCGCGCCGCCCAGCGGGAGCTGGAGCGCCTCTCCATCACCGACGGGCTGACCGGCATCAACAACCACCGCCACTTCCAGGCGCGGCTCCGGGAGGAGGTGAGCCGCGCCCAGCGCTACGGGAGCCCGCTCTCGCTCGTCATGCTCGACCTCGACCACTTCAAGGAGGTGAACGACCGCTGGGGCCACCCCTTCGGCGACCAGGTGCTGCGGGGCACCGCCGAGCTCATCCGCCAGGCGCTGCGCGACGTCGACCTCTGCGCCCGGTACGGGGGCGAGGAGTTCGCGGTGCTGCTCCCGGAGACGCCGCCGCAGGGGGCGGTGCTCGTGGCGCGCCGCATCCGGCGGCAGGTGTCGGAGCGCGTCTACGCGCTCGACGGGGCGAGGGGATCCGGCGGCGGCTCGCCGAAGGAGCTTCAGGTCACCTGCTCGGCGGGCGTCGCCTCCTACCCGTCGCCGGGCGCGACGACGCCCGAGACGCTGGTCCGGCGCGCCGACGAGGCGCTCTACCAGGCGAAGGAGTCGGGGCGGAACGCCGTCTTCTCCTGGAACGGGAACCGCTTCGAGCGGGCCGTCGAGGGGGACGGGTAGATCGCCTGAGACCCCCCGGGCTGCGAAGCGGATACCTGGGTGACCCGGGGAGGGTGATTCCCGACCCCGCAGGTCGTCGGAGACCTGGCCAGGGACCGGGCATCGTGTTGAAATCCATGAACACACACACCTGCGGCCGTGGATCGGCTCGTGCACGACTGCAGACGGACTCATGACGGCCTTGGCTCAGGCGACACTAACATCCCCCGACGCGGCATCCGAAGCGACCCTGCTCCTCGTCGACGACGACGAGCACGTGCGCCGGGCCCTGAAGCGCGTCCTGAAGCGCGCCCGGTGCCGGCTGGTCGAGGCGGGCGACGCCGGGGACGGGCTCAAGGTGCTCGAGCGCGAGCCGGTCCACGTCGTCGTCTCCGACTACCGCATGCCGGGGATGTCGGGGGTGGAGTTCCTCCGGGTGGTGAAGGAGCGCTGGCCCCGGGTGCAGCGCGTCCTCCTCACGGGCCAGGCAGACACCGCCGCCATCGAGGAGGCCGTCAACCAGTCGGAGATCTTCCGCTTCATCTGGAAGCCCTGGGACGACGCCCACCTCATCCTCACCATCCAGAGCGCCATCGACCAGTACTGGCTCGCCGAGGACAACGCGCGCCTCAGCGGCCTCCTCACCCAGCGGAACGCGGAGCTCGAGAAGCTGAACCGGGAGCTCGACGCCAAGCTGGAGCAGCGCTCCCGCGCCCTGATCCGGGCCGCCGACGAATGGCGGGCCTGCTTCGACGCCATCAGCGACCCCTTGTCCATCGTGAAGGACGACGGAGAGGTTGTGCGGGCCAACGCCTCCTTCGCCCGCCAGGCCGGCGTCCCGGTGAACCGGCTCCCGGGTCTCTACCCCGTCCGCGACGCCTACGGCGAGCTCCCGTCGCCGGCGCTGGGCACGGGGTCGGGCGAGTCGGTGGCCGAGCTGGCGGCCGGCGACCGGACCTGGCTGATCCGCGCCTTTCCCTTCCCCGAGCAGGGCGCGGTGCTGGTCTGGAAGGACGTCACCGAGGAGCGCGAGGTCACGCGCCGCCTCCTCCAGGCCGAGAAGATGTCGGCGGTGGGCCAGCTCGCCGGCGGCGTGGCGCACGAGATCAACAACCCCCTCGGCGGGATCCTCGCCTTCGCCCAGCTCATGAGCCGCGAGGACCGCTCCCGGGACGACATCGACAACCTGCACATGATCATCGACGCCGCCACCCGGGCCAAGCGGATCGTGGAGTCGCTGCTGCGCTTCTCGCGCCGGCCGAAGCAGGACGAGCGCGGCGCGGTCGACCTCGCCAAGGTGGCCGAGGACGCGCTCTTCCTCATGCAGTCGCAGATGCGAGAGGGAAAGGTCGAGGTGGTGCGCCGCCTCTCCCGCGCCGTCTGCGTCGGCAACGCGAACCAGCTCGGCCAGATCCTCGTGAACCTCCTCGTCAACGCCCTGCAGGCGATGAAGAACCAGGGGCGGATCACCGTGGAGACCGGGACGAGCCAGGACCGGGCCACGGCGCGCGTCAGCGACGAGGGACCCGGCATCCCGCCGGACATCGCGGGCCGGATCTTCGAGCCCTTCTTCACCACCAAGCCGGAGGGCCAGGGCACCGGCCTGGGCCTCTCCATCTGCTACCGAATCGCCGAGGAGCACGGCGGGACCATCCGCCACGAGCCGTCGCCGGGTGGCGGCGCCTCGTTCGTCGTCGAGCTGCCGTCGGCCCCTGCCGAGAACTGACGCCCGAGGAGACCATGGACCAGACCGAAAAGAAGCACCGCGTGCTCCTCGTCGACGAC
>DATBLK010000082.1:0-7025 GCA_036555405.1 Anaeromyxobacteraceae bacterium | reverse complement strand
CGACGCGCACGGCGATCTTCCGGAGGAAGTCCTCGACCGGGAAGGTGGCATCGGCCACGGCGGGAGGCTTGTAGCACATCCCGCCCTGCCCCGCTTCCCTCACGGCCCCGGCGGCGCCGCGGCTCCTGCGGCCCTGCGCGCCAGGATCTCGTGGATGCAGGCGACGAGCCGGTCCATGTCCAGGGGTTTGGTGAAGTACGCCTCCGCCCCGGCCGCGAGCCCGACGCGCTCGTCCTCCAGGCTCTTGCGGGCCGAGATGAAGATCACCGGGATGTCGCCGAAGAGGGGGTTCTTCTTGACGGCCCGGCACAGCTCGAACCCGTCGATCCAGCTCATCATCACGTCCAGGAGGATGACGTCCGGCCGGTCCACGTGCATCGCCGAGATGAGCCGGAGGCCGTTGGCGGCGCCGCCGACGTCGAACCCCTCGAGCTCGAGCGCCAGCGTCAGCATCTCGCGCGTGTCGCGGTCGTCGTCGACGATGATGACCTTGGGCCGGCGGGGGGACGGCTCGCTCACGGCTCTCCTCCCCCCGGGGGCTCGAGGGGCGCGGTCGCCTCTCCGCCGTCGGCGGTCTTCACCAGCTGCTCGACCCGGCGCTCGGCCTCGTCGAGCTTGCGCTGGGCCTCGCGGGCCAGCGCCATCCCCTCGGCGAACTTCTCCAGCGACTGCTCCAGGGTGAGGCCGCCGCCCTCGAGCTCGGCGACGACCTTCTCCAGGCGAGCGAGGAGCGCGTCGTAGGCCTCGGCGCGCTCGCCCTTCGCCTCGGGGGACTCGCTCGCTGGGCTCACGGCTCCTCCTCGGCCTTCCTAACGGTTCCCTGAGGGCCGATCAACGACCGCTCGCCCTCCGCTCCGCCGCGCCCCGGCAGCGGGTCCGCGCCCCGGTCCCGCGCCTCGACCCGGACCTCGAGCCAGCCGCGCGACAGGGCCACGCGCAACGCCTCGCCCGGCGCCGCGGCCCGGCTCTCGGCGAGCACGCGCCCGGCGCGGAGGACCAGGGCGAAGCCCCGGGCGAGCATGCGCCCCACGTTGGCGGGCTCGAGGCGCGCCAGCAGCCGCTCCAGCCGCAGCCGCTCCCGCGGCAGGCGGAGGCTGCGCCAGGCGTCGAGGCGGCGGCGGGCCTCCGCGGCGCGGCGGCGCATCTCCCGGAGCCGCGCCCGGGGCTCCCGGTCCGCGAGCCGCGCCCGGACGGCGTCGAGCGCGGCGCGCGACCGCCGGGCCCGGGCCCGGGCGGCCGACTCGGCGCGGTGGGCGAGGTCGTCGACCCGGTGGCGCTGCTGCGAGAGGAGGCGGCGGGGGTCGGACAGCTCGGCGCGGAGGGCCCGCAGGGCGCTGCGCCGGTGCGCCAGCGCCTCCGCGGCGGCGCGGCCCAGGCGCGCCCGGAGCTGGGCCGCGCGTGCGGCCAGGTCGGCCTTGACCGGCGCCACGAGCTGCGCCGCGTGGGTGGGCGTCGCGGCGCGGACGTCGGCGACGAGGTCGGCGACGGTGACGTCCACCTCGTGCCCCACCGCGCTCACCACCGGAACCGCGCAGGCGCCGATGGCCCGGGCCAGCCGCTCGTCGTTGAAGGCCCAGAGGTCCTCCTGCGAACCGCCGCCGCGGGTGACGACGACGACGTCGCAGCCGTGCCGCGGCAAGGCCCGCAGCGCCGCCGCCACCTCGGCGGCCGCCCCCTCGCCCTGGACGCGGCACGGCGCGACCAGGACCGGCAGGCCCGGGAAGCGAGCGCCCAGCACCCGGAGGAAGTCGCGCAGCGCCGCCCCGGTGGGGCTGGTGGCCACGCCGACGCGCCGCGGCAGGAAGGGCAGGCGCCGCTTGCGCGCCGGGTCGAGGAGCCCGTCGGCCGCGAGCCGCTCGCGGATGCGCTGGAGCTCGACGGCCCGGGCCCCGGCGCCGCGCGGCTCCAGCTCCTGGACGATGAGCTGGTACTTCCCGTGGGGAGCGTAGATCTCGACGAAGCCCCGGGCCACGACCTCCTGGCCGTCGGCGGGCTCGAAGGCCATCCGGCGCGCCTGCGAGGCCCAGATCACCGCGGCGATCACCGCCTCGGCGTCCTTCAGGGAGAAGTAGAGGTGGCCGCTCGCCTGGCGGCGCAGGTTGGCCACCTCGCCGGCCACCCAGACGTCGCGGAAGCGCGCCTCGACGGCCCCCTTCAGCTGGCGGGTGAGCTCGCCCACCCCCAGGGGCCGGCGCTCCGCGGCCGCGAAGAGGTCGAGCGTTCCGCCGCCTGCGCGGCGCGGGCCGGGCCCCTGGGCCATGGCGGCATCTTCGTCCCGGCACCCGCGGAGGACAAGCGGCCGCGCTCCGCCGCCCCGCCCTCCCGCTGTGTCGCCTCGACCCCGGAGCCCGGGCGACCCACCGCGGCGGAGGCGGAAGCCGGGCCAAGGTGCCGCGGATCGTGCGGATCCGGCCCCCGCGGCGGGGGACCCCGTGGCACGACCCGTGCGAACCGGTCCGGGGCCGCCGCCGCAGGTGGGGGAGGACAGATGTTCGCCGTCTCTGGCATTCGCAGGCAGGTCTGGATCGCCGTCGGCGCGGCCGTGCTGGTGGTGGCCGCCGGCACCGGCGCGGGCTGGGCCGGCGTGGCGCCGGGGTCCGCGCTCGCCGCCGGCGCCTGCGGGTGCCTCATCCTCGTCGGGCTCGGCGCGGCCCTCTCCCGCGCCGTCGACCGGAGCGTCCAGTCGTTCCTCGCCCAGGCGCGCCGCGTCGCCGACGCGGTCGGCGCCGGCGACCTCGGCGTCCGGGCCGACCCCGACGCGGTCGGCCCCGACCTCAGGCCGGCGGCCGAGGGCCTGAACGCGACGGTGGAGACCCTGGTCGGCCCCGTGCGCCTGGCGGCCGAGACCGTCGACCGGATCTCCAGGGGCGAGGTCCCGCCTCCGGTCCAGGGCCGCCACCAGGGCGAGCTGGCCCGCGTCGCCGACGCGCTCAACCGCTGCATCGCCTCCATCGGCGCCCTGGGGGACGAGGTCGGCGCGGTCGTCCGCGGGGCCCGCGAGGGCCGGCTCGGCGTCCGCGCCGACGCCGGGAAGGCGGCCGGGGTCTACCGCGACGTCCTTCGGGGCGTGAACGACGCGCTCGACGCGGTGCTCGCCCCCGTCGGCGAGGCGCACCAGGTGCTGGCG
Source organism: Anaeromyxobacteraceae bacterium (assembly GCA_036555405.1). Taxonomy (GTDB): domain Bacteria; phylum Myxococcota; class Myxococcia; order Myxococcales; family Anaeromyxobacteraceae; genus DATBLK01. Next base: position 3,898 of record DATBLK010000082.1, on the reverse strand, counting down.
CGTCTCTCGCGCCGCGACCTCACCGCCCGCGTGGAGAAGAGCTACCCCGGCGACCACGCGCGGCTCACCGGCGCCGTGAACGACACGGCCGCGGCGCTCCACGAGACGCTCGCCAGGGTGGCGGACATGGTGCAGCGGGTCTCCGCGGCCGCCGGCCTGATCGCCAGCTCCGGCCAGGCGGTCGCCAGCGGCGCGTCCGAGCAGACCTCGAGCCTCGAGGTCACGTCGAGGTCGCTCGAGTCCATGGCCTCCACCACCCGCCACGCGGCCGACAACGCCCAGCAGGCCAACACCCTCGCCGCCGCCACGCGCGGCAGCGCCGAGGACGGCGCCGCCGCCATGGAGCAGATGACCCAGGTGATGGCCCGGGTCCGGTCCGCGGCCGAGGGCACGAGCCAGATCATCAGGGACATCTCCGAGATCGCCTTCCAGACGAACCTGCTCGCCCTCAACGCCGCCGTCGAGGCCGCCCGGGCCGGCGAGGCCGGCCGCGGGTTCGCCGTCGTCGCCGAGGAGGTCCGCTCCCTGGCGCTGCGCGCCAAGGAGGCGGCCGTGAAGACCGAGGACCTCATCCGGGAATCGGTCTCCCAGGCGGGCGAGGGGGAGGCGACGAGCAAGCACGTCTCCGGGAAGCTCGCGGAGATCGTGCGGAACGCCGAGAAGGTGTCGTCCATCGTCGCCGAGATCGCCGCCAGCTCGAGGGAGCAGGCGACGGGCATCGACCTGGTGAACCGGGCGGTCGCCGAGATGGGCCAGGTGACGCAGCAGAACGCCGCCTCGGCGGAGGAGTCCTCGTCGGCCGCCGAGGAGCTCGCCGGCCAGTCGGAGGAGCTCGCCGCCGTGGTGAGGAGCTTCCGGGTCGAGCGCGCCGCCCCCGGGCCGGCCTCGCGCACCCCCGTCGTTCCCACACCCCCCGCGCCCCGGAGGCAGGCCCGCGCCGGTCCCCGGAACGGCTCGACCAGCACCCGCGTCCGACCCGAGGACGTCATCCCCATGGAGGAGGAGCCGACGTTCCAGGACTTCTGAGGGCCGAGGAGGAGCCATGCCCGCAGCAACCCAGCCAGCCGCCGCCCCCGCCGCGCCGGAGAGCCCCCTGGCGCGGCTCGCCGGCAAGTACATGACCTTCAAGCTCGCCGAGGAGGAGTACGGGCTCGAGATCCTGAAGGTCCGGGAGATCATCGGCTTCATGGACATCACGCGCGTTCCGCGCTCGCCCGGGTTCATCCGCGGCGTCATCAACCTGCGCGGCAAGGTCATCCCGGTGGTCGACCTGCGGATGAAGTTCGGGATGAGCGCGACCGAGCCGACCGAGCAGACGGTCATCATCGTGGTCCAGTGCCAGCACCGCGACCGGGCGCTGACGATGGGCGTGCTGGTGGACCAGGTGCTCGAGGTGCTCTCCATCGACGCCGGCCAGATCGAGCCGCCGCCGGCGCTGGGCGCGAGCGTCGACACGAGCTTCATCCTCGGCGTCGGCAAGGCCGAGAAGCGCGTCATCTTCCTGCTCGACATCGGGCGCGTGCTCGCCGACGGCGACGGCGCCGAGCTGGAGCGGGCCGCCGCGGTCGCCTAGCCTGGGCGGCGGCCGGTCCAGATTCCCGAACGCCGCGCAGGTCGATGGAGGGCGCTCACGAATCGCGCTCCGTCGTCCGGGCGGCGGGGGCGCCCCGCAGCGCCGTCCGGACGAGGTCGGCCAGGGCGGCGACGAAGTCGGGCCGCGTGCCGACCGCCGCGGCGCGCGCGTAGCCGGCGGCGCCGCCGCGTTCGGCCGCCTGCCGGGCCAGGACGTCCAGGTCGTAGAGCGTCTCCAGGTGCTCGGAGACGAAGGCGATGGGCACCGTCACCACGCCGCGGCCCCGGGAGCTGGCCTCGACGAACTCGTTGGTGTCGGGCCCGAGCCACCGCATGGGGCCCACCCGGCTCTGGTAGGTGACCTTCCAGTCGCCCAGGCCCAGCCGCTCCGCCACGCCCCGGCAGCTCGCCTCGACGTAGGTCGGGTAGGGATCGCCCCGGCGCACCTGGCCGAGGGGCAGGCCGTGGGCGCTGAAGACCACCAGGGGCCGCTCGCCGGCCCCCGGCGGGAGGCGGCCCAGGGCGTCGGCGACGGTGGCCGACACCGCCGCCAGGTAGCCGGGGTGGTCGTGCCAGGTGCATACCTCGGCGAGCGGCAGCTCGCGGGGCCAGCGGCGCCGGAGCTCGAGGAGCGAGCTTCGCGTGGTGGCGTTGGCCCACTGGGGGTAGAGGGGCAGCGCCACGGCGCGTCCGGCCCCGGCGGCCAGCGCCTGGCGCACGCCCTCGGCGGTGCTGGGCTGGCCGCAGCGCATCGCCAGGTGGACGCCGAAGGCGGGGCCGAGCGCGGCGGCGAGCGCCCGGGCCTGGGCCTCGGTGCCCTCGACGAGCGGCGAACGGCCGCCGATGAGCCGGTACTTCTCCCGCGAGGAGGGGGCGCGGCGCCGGGCGATGATCCGCGCCAGGACCTTCCGCAGGGGGCCCAGGGGCGCGTCGACGACCAGCGGGTCGGAGAAGAGCTCGTAGAGGTAGGGCTCGACCTCGTCGAGGTTCCGCGGTCCGCCGAGGTTCAGGAGGAAGACGGCGGTCATCGCGTTCGTCCCCCCTCCTCCGCAGGCGCAGCCGCGGCCGCGGCCGTGATCCGCTCCCGCGCACCGTGCTCCAGGTCACGGATCACGGGAACGGCCGCGGCTTCGGCTTCGGCGACCTCGCCTTACACCGTCCTCGAGAAGGTCTGCTTCTGGTCCCCCGCGTGCCTGGGCAGGTAGGCGTCGAAGAGCATCGCCACGTTCCGCACCAGCAGGCGGCCGAGCGGCGTGACCCGCAGGACCTCCCCGTCGAAGGTGGCGAGGCCGTCCTCGGCGAGCTCGCCGACGCGGTCGAGCGACGGCTGCAGCGACGCGCGCGCCTCGCGCCCGAACTTCCGCTCGATCTCGCCGAGGTCGAGGCGGAAGAGGCACATCACGCGGTTGATGGCGAAGCGCCGCAGGACGTCGTCGGCGGTCATCGCCGTCCCCTTCTCGGTGGGGAACCGGCCGGCGGCGACGTGGTCGCCCCAGTCCTTCAGCTTGTGGGCGTTCTGGGCGTAGGCGCCGCCGACGTCGGAGATGCTCGTCATCCCGAAGGCCACGGTGTCGTCGGCCGGGCGCACCGTGTACCCCTGGAAGTTCCGGTAGAGCCAGCCCCCGTCCTGGGCCCGGGCGAGCTCGTCCGACTCGAGCGCGAAGTGGTCGAGGCCGATCTGGCGGTAGCCGGCCTGCCCGAACGCCTCGGCGGCCATGAGGAAGAGCCTGACCCGGAGCTCGGTGCCCGGGAGCTGGTCCACCGGGAGGAGCCGCTGGTGCGGCTTGGCCCAGGGCACGTGGGCGTAGCCGAAGACCGCCATCCGGTCCGGGTGGATGTCGACGATGCGCTCGAGCGTGTGGGCCCAGCTCTCCGGCGACTGGTGGGGGAGGCCGTAGATGAGGTCGAGGTTCACGCCGCCGAAGCCCCGGGCGCGGGCCCGCTCGACGAGGTCGCGGGTCTCCTTCTCCCCCTGGATCCGGCCCACCGCCTCCTGGACCCGCGGCTCGAAGTCCTGCACGCCCATGGAGATGCGGTTGAAGCCCAGGTCGGCGAGGACGTCGATCTGCGAGCGCGTGGTGATGGCGGGATCGATCTCGATGGCCTTCTCGGCCTCCGGCAGGAAGCGGAAGTGGCTCGCCACCGCCTGGTGGCAGCGGACGAGCTGCCTCTCGTCGAGGAAGGTGGGCGTCCCGCCCCCCCAGTGGAGCTGCGAGACCTGGCGCCGGTGGGGAAGCCTCTCCGCAACCAGGGCGATCTCCTTCTCGAGGAGGTCGAGGTAGGCGTCGGCGCGCGGGCGGTCGTGGGTGGCGACGACGTTGCAGCC
>DATBLK010000069.1:0-10774 GCA_036555405.1 Anaeromyxobacteraceae bacterium | reverse complement strand
GACGTGGCCGACGCGGTGGCGGAGAACTGGGCGCGCCTGCGCCAGGAGACCGGGCTCTCCTTCGCCCGCGTGCGCCAGGTCCACGGCGCCCGGGTGGTGCGGCGAGACGGCGACGGGCCGGTCGAGGAGGGCGACGCCGTGACCACGGCCCGTCCCGGGCTCGCGGCCTGCGTGCTCACCGCCGACTGCGTCCCGGTGCTTCTCGGCGACCCGCGCACCGGGGCGGTGGCCGCCGTCCACGCCGGCTGGCGCGGGACGCTGGCGCGGGCAGCGGCCCGGGCGGTGGAGGCGATGGAGCGCGATTTCGGGGTGCGACCCGAGAACCTCCTCGCCGCCATCGGGCCGGCCATCGGCCCTTGCTGCTACGAGGTCTCGCTCGACCTCGCCGAGCGCTTCGTCGCCGAGGTGGGGCCGGCGGTGGCCATGCTCCACCCCCGCGCCGCCCGGGTCGACCTCTGGAGCGCGAACGAGGCGGTGCTCCGGGAGGCCGGGGTGGCGGAGGAGCGCATCGAGGTCCTCGACCGCTGCACCGCCTGCGACGCCGACAGCTTCTTCTCCCACCGCCGCGACGGCCGGCGGACGGGGCGGCAGGTCGGCTACATCGCGCCGGCGCGGCTCCCCTTTCTTGACTAGGCGGGGGAGGATCCTACGATCCTCGACGGCCCGCGGGCCGGGCGCCCGATATCGGTGCGCCCGGAAGACCCCGCGCCCAGGAGCCGCCATGAGAGCCGTTTCCCTCGCCGCCCTGATCGCGCTCGCCCCGTCCGCCGCGGCGGCGCAGTCGCAGGCGGTGGAGTCGGCGAAGCAGGCTCGCGAGCAGGTGCGCGAGTCCACCGAGCGCCGCCAGCAGGCCGCCGACGCCCAGGTCGAACAGGGCGCGGAGCGCCCGGCGCCGGGAACCCTCGACCTCGGGCCGGGGGCCGGGCGCCTCGAGGGCCGGCCGCCCGGCGCCGCCGAGGGCACCGGCGCGCCTCCGCCGTCCCCCGGCGCCGTGCCGCCGCCCGACACCTACACGGTCCGGCCCGGCGACACGCTCTGGGACCTGTCCGGCCGCTTCCTGAACAACCCCTGGTACTGGCCCAAGGTCTGGTCCTACAACCCCGAGCTCACGAACCCGCACTGGATCTACCCCGGCAACCTGCTGCGGTTCTTCCCCGCCACCGAGGAGGCCCCGGCGCGGGTCGAGGTGGCCGTCCCCACCGAGGCCCCGCCGGTCGAGGAGCTCGCCCCGCCGCGCGAGCTCGAGGACCTGTCGCGGGCCGAAGGCCCGCCGGACTACGGCGACGAGGACGCCGTCGCCGTGGTCGGGCCCTACAAGGTGGGCTACGTCGCCGCCAAGGGCGTGCTCATGCGGCGCGACACGTTCGTCACCCAGCGCGAGCTCGAGGAGGCGGGCGTCATCAGCGGCGCCTTCGAGGACAAGCTCATGCTCTCCATCACCGACCGGGCCTACGCCCGCTTCCGGGACCCGCAGGCGCCGCAGGTGGGCCAGACCTACCTCGTCTTCCGCACCGTGCGGCCGGTGGTGCGCCCGGGCTCGGGCGAGCGCATCGGCTACCAGACGGCCATCCTCGGGGCCGGGCGGGCCGTCGCCAAGGACGAGCGGACCGTGACCCTGACCATCACCGAGGCGAGCGATGCCATCGAGCGCGGCGACTACGTGGGGCCGGCCACCGAGCGGCTCCTGAAGATGGTGGTGCGCCGGCCCAACCTGCGCCAGCTCGACGGGGTGGTGGTCTCCGCGGGCCGGCCCGGCACCTGGCTCGCGGCCGAGCACCAGCTGGTCTTCGTCGACCGCGGGCGCGCCGACGGCGTCGAGGAGGGGAACGTCTTCACGGTGACGCGCGCCGGCGACCCCTACGGCGAGCCGCTCCGCGAGGACATGTCGATGCGCGAGGACACGAGCTTCCCGAGCGAGGACATCGGCGAGCTCCTGGTCATCGACGCCAAGGAGCACTTCTCCACGACCCTGGTGGTGCGCAGCCTGCGCGAGCTGCTGGCCGGCGACCGCGTCGAGATGCGGGTCGCCGCCGCGGCGCGGAACTGAGATCGGGCGGCGCGGCCGGGCCGCGGCCGTCCGGAGCCGCGGCTTGACGCGCCCGTACCCCGCGGGTATATGGCCCGGCCGCATGGGGTCGGCGCGGACCATCCGGCGCGGCGAGGCGGGTTTCCCGCCGCGCCTCGCGGCCATCTCCGACCCGCCCGCCTGGATCCGCGTGCGAGGAGAGCTCGGCGAGCCGGGCCGCCTGCGCGTGGCCGTGGTGGGCTCGCGCGCCGTCGACGGCTACGGCGAGGAGATGGCGCGGGCCATCGCCGCCGGGCTGGCGCGCGCCGGGGTCTCGGTGGTCTCGGGCGGCGCCCAGGGCGTCGACGGTGCGGCGCACGAGGCGGCGCTCGACGCCGGCGGCCACACCGCGGCGGTGCTCGGCACCGGCCTCGACGTCGTCTACCCGGCGGCGCACGCCCCGCTCTTCGAGCGCATCGTCGCCGCCGGCGGGGCGCTGGTCTCGGAGCTCGAGGACGGCCAGCCGGGCGGCGGCTGGACCTTCCCGCGGCGCAACCGCATCGTCGCCGGACTCTGCGAGGCGGTGGTGGTGGTCCGCGCCGCGCGCGGCAGCGGGGCGCTGATCACCGCCGACTGGGCCCGGCGCCAGGGCGCCGTCCTGTTCGCCGTCCCCGGCGACGTGACCCACCCGCTCTCCGAGGGGACGGTGGGGCTCCTCCGCGAGGGGGCGCGGCCCGCGGCGGGCGCGGCGGACGTCCTGGCGGCGCTGGGGCGCGTCGGCCAGGTCGAGCTGCCCCTGCCCGGGGCCGGCCCGAAGCTGGACGGCGACTGCGCCGCGGTGTACGCCGCCCTGGGGCGCAGCCCGCGCCACGCCGACGAGGTGGCCCGGGCGGCGGGGCTGGGGCCGGGCCCGGCCCTGGCGGCGCTCCTGGCGCTGGAGCTCGACGGGCTCGCCGAGCAGCGGCCCGGACAGCGCTTCCTGCGGCGCGGGTAGAGCGAAGGGGACGCATGGCGAAGACTGCGGCGAGGAAGACGACGGCGGCGGCGACCGCGAAGGCGGCGGCCGCGGCGAAGGCGGGGCCCCGCGGCGCAGGGAAGGCGGTGGCGCGGGCGCGTCCGGCGGGCGGCGGCGCGACCCTGGTCGTGGTCGAGTCGCCGGCGAAGGCCAAGACCATCAAGAAGTACCTGGGGCGCGGGTTCGACGTCCGCGCCTCGGTGGGCCACGTGAAGGACCTGCCGAAGTCGAAGATGGGCGTGGACATCGACCACGGCTTCGCACCGGCCTACGACGTCATCAAGGGCAAGGCCAAGGTCCTCTCCGAGATCAAGCGCGCCGCCCACCGGGCGCCGTCGGTGCTCCTGGCCACCGACCCGGACCGGGAGGGCGAGGCCATCGCCTGGCACATCTCCGAGGAGCTCGGCGCCGAGGGCGGGGACGATCGCGTCCGCCGCGTCCTCTTCAACGAGATCACCAAGAGCGCCATCCAGAAGGCCATCGCCGAGCCGCGCCCGCTCGACCGCCGGAAGTTCGACTCCCAGCAGGCGCGGCGCATCCTCGACCGGCTCGTCGGCTACCAGATCAGCCCCATCCTCTGGAAGAAGGTCCGGCGCGGCCTCTCCGCCGGGCGGGTCCAGTCGGTGGCGGTGCGGCTGGTGGTGGAGCGCGAGCGGGAGATCCTGGCCTTCGTCCCGGTGGAGTACTGGTCGCTCGAGGCCGTTCTCGCCGCCCCCCTCCCTCCCGAGTTCCGGGCCCGGCTCGTGAAGCTCGGCGGGCAGAAGGCCGACCTCAGGGAAGAGGCCACCACCCGGGCGCTGGTCGACGAGCTGGCGAAGGAGCGCTACGTCGTGGCCGCGGTCGACCGCAAGGAGCGGCGCCGCAACCCGCCGCCGCCCTTCACCACCGCCAAGCTGCAGCAGGAGGCGGCGAACCGCCTGGGCTTCACGGCCAAGAAGACGATGACGCTGGCCCAGCGGCTCTACGAGGGCGTCGAGCTGGGCGACGAGGGAGCGGTGGGCCTCATCACCTACATGCGCACCGACTCGGTGCGGCTCTCCGCGGAGGCCGTCGACGCGGTCCGGACCCACATCGCCGACACCTACGGGAAGGACTACCTCCCCGAGTCGCCCCACTTCTACCGCACCAAGCAGAAGGCGGCGCAGGAGGCGCACGAGGCGGTCCGGCCGACCTCGCTCGACTGGACGCCGGCGCGGGCGGCGCCCTTCTTCGAGGCCATGGGCGAGCGCGACATGCTCCGGCTCTACGAGCTCGTCTGGAACCGGTTCGTCGCCTGCCAGATGGTGCCGGCGGTCTACGACCAGACCACCGCCGACGTGGCGGCGGGGCGGGCCACCTTCCGGGCCACCGGCTCGGTGCTGAAGTTCGCCGGCTACCTCGCGGTCTACGGAGCCCGGCCGCCGGAGGAGGAGGCCGGGGCCGAGCCGGAGAAGGCGGAGAACGGCGAGCCGCGGGAGAAGGGCGAGGAGCGGGCCCTGCCGCCGCTGGAGGCGGGCATGGAGCTGCGCCTCGTCGCGCTGGATCCGCAGCAGCACTTCACCCAGCCGCCGCCTCGCTTCAACGAGTCGTCGCTGGTGAAGGAGATGGAGGAGCGGGGCATCGGCCGGCCCTCCACCTACGCCGCCATCCTCGACGTCATCCAGGAGAAGGGCTACGTCGAGAAGGTGGAGAAGGCCTTCCGGCCCACCGAGCTCGGGCTCCTGGTCACCGACGAGCTCGTGAAGGGCTTCCCGCGGGAGATGGACGTGGCCTTCACCGCGGGGATGGAGGAGAGGCTCGACGAGATCGAGGAGGGGACGGCGAACTGGCAGGCGGTTCTCGGCGACTTCTGGACCGGGTTCAAGGAGGACCTGGCCCGGGCCGAGGTCAACATGCGCGACGTGAAGCGGCAGGAGATCGCCACCGACCACGTCTGCGAGAAGTGCGGCCGGCCCATGGTCATCAAGTGGGGCCGGATGGGCGAGTTCCTCGCCTGCTCGGGCTACCCGGAGTGCCGGAACACGATGAACTTCCGGCGCGAGGAAGGGAAGATCGTCCCGGTGAAGGAGGAGGAGGTCCAGACCGACGAGAAGTGCCCGACCTGCGGCGCCCCCATGGTGGTGAAGCGGGGCCGCTTCGGCCGGTTCCTGGCCTGCAGCCGCTACCCGGAGTGCAAGACCTCGCGGCCCATGTCCATCGGCGTCGCCTGCCCCAAGGGCTGCGGCGGCTACGTCGCCGAGCGCCGCTCGCGGCGCGGGCGGACCTTCTACGGCTGCTCCTCCTACCCGTCGTGCGACTTCGTCTCCTGGGACCGGCCCCGGGCGGAGAAGTGCCCCCGCTGCGGCAGCCCCTTCCTCCTCGACAAGTACTCGAAGCGGGACGGCGCCTTCGTCGCCTGCCCGAACCGCGACTGCGGCTACCGGCGCAGCGGCGAGGCGCCGGCGGCGTGAACGGCCAGGTCGGGGTCGCTCCCCCCTCACCCCGACCCTCTCCCCCGCCGACGCGGGGGAGAGGGGGAGTGGCCGCGAGCACACTTCCCCTCTCCCCCACGGGGGGAGAGGGCCAGGGTGAGGGGGTTGCGCCGACCACCGGCGCAAGACAGATCCGTCCCGATGAGCGACCGCGTCACCGTCGTCGGCGGCGGGCTCGCCGGGAGCGAGTGCGCCTGGCAGCTCGCCCGCGCCGGCGTGCCGGTGGACCTCCTGGAGATGAAGCCCCGTCGCCGGAGCCCGGCCCACCGGCTCGACGGCCTGGCGGAGCTCGTCTGCTCGAACTCGCTGCGCTCCGACAACCCCGAGAACGCGGTCGGGCTCCTCCACGAGGAGCTGCGGCGGCTCGGGAGCCTGATCCTGGAGGCGGCCGACGCGACGCGGGTCCCGGCCGGCGACGCGCTGGCGGTGGACCGGGAGCGGATGAGCGCCCTCGTGACCTCCCGGCTCGAGGGCCACCCGCTGGTGCGCCTGGTCCGCGAGGAGGTGACGCGCCTGCCTCCGGGGCCCGGCCTGGCGGTGGTGGCCACCGGCCCGCTCACCGCGGAGGCGCTGGCGGCGGAGATCGCGCGGGCCTGCGGCGGGCGGCTCCACTTCCACGACGCCATCGCCCCCATCGTCGGCGGCGAGTCGGTCGACCGCGGCGTCGCCTACGCCAGGAGCCGCTACGGCAAGGGCAACGGCGACGACTACCTGAACCTCCCGCTCGACGAGACCCAGTACCGCGCCCTGGTCGGCGCGCTCCTCGCGGGCGAGAAGGTGGCGCCCCACGCCTTCGAGGAGCCGCGCTACTTCGAGGGCTGCCTGCCGATCGAGGTGATGGCGGAGCGCGGCGCCGAGGTGCTGTCCCACGGTCCCATGAAGCCGGTGGGCCTCGAGGACCCGCGCACCGGCAGGCGCCCGCACGCGGTCGTCCAGCTCCGGCGGGAAGACCTGGCCGGCACCGCCTGGAACCTGGTCGGCTTCCAGACGCGCCTCACCTGGCCGGAGCAGCGCCGCATCTTCCGCGCCTTCATCCCGGGCCTCGCGAACGCGGAGTTCCTCCGGCTCGGCCAGGTGCACCGGAACACCTTCGTGGAGGCGCCGCGGACGCTGGCGCCGGACCAGTCCGTCCGCTCGCTGCCGCACGTCTTCCTCGCCGGGCAGATCACCGGCGTCGAGGGCTACGTCGAGTCCACGGCCTCGGGGCTGCTCGCCGCTCGCGCCGTTCTCGACCGCCGCGCCCGGCGCCCCTTCCGGCCGCCGCCGCCGGGCACGGCGCTCGGCGCCCTCCACCGGCACGTCACCGGGGAGGCCCACCCGCCCGACCTGCCCTACCAGCCGACCAACATCGTCTTCTCCCTCTTCCCTCCGCCCGAGGGTAAGCTCCGGGGCAAGGCGGCGCGCAAGGCGGCCCAGGTCGAGCGCGCGCGCCGGCTGCTTCCGGACTGGACGTGAACGGAACCCGAGCGCTCCTGCTCCTCCTGACCCTGGCCTCCTGCGCGCGGCGGGGAGAGGAGCCCGGGCTGGGCCGGCTCGTCGCCGCCGGCGGGGCGCGCGACCTGCGTCCCTCGGCGGACGGCGCCTTCGTCGCCTGGCTCGACGCCTGCGTCCCGCTCGCCGGCCGGGCGGTGCCGCTCGGCGCCGCCCGCTGCGACCTCCGGGTGGCGCCCGCGGCCGCGGGCGAGCCGGTCCGCGCGGCCCGGGGCGTGACCACGCTCCCGGGCGGTTTCGGCTGGAGCGCCGAGGGGCACGTCCTGGCGGCGCTGGAGGAGCACGACGCCGCCACCGGCGCCGGGTCGCTCGTCGCCTGGACGCCCGGCGGGGAGCCGCGCCGGCTCGGCGAGGGCGTCGGCTTCTGGGGCTTCGCGCCCAGGGGCCGCCTCCTGGGCTTCGTCTGGCGCGGCCGCGTCCACCTGTGGCGTCCGGGCGCGGAGGCCGAGGCGCTCCCCGAGCCGTCGGGCGTCGCCACCTTCGAGTTCCATCCCGCGGGCGAGGCGGGTGCGCCCCTGCTCCTGGCGCGCCGCGCGCACGCCGCCGGCGGCGACCTCTGGGCGGTGGCGCCGCGCGGCCCGCCGGTCCGCGCCGGCGGGCCGGTGGGCGACTACGCCTTCTCGCCGGCCGGCGACCGCTTCGCCTTCGCCGAGCGGAGGGGAGACGGCCACGACCTCCACCTGTCCGCGGCGGCCCGGCCGGGAGCGAAGGGGAGGGCGCTCGGCGAGGGCGTGACCTCGTTCGCCTTCTCCCGCGACGGCGCGGCGCTGGCCTTCGTCGCCGGCGTGACGCCGGGGCGGCAGGGCGACCTCTGGCTCGCCCGCGGCGGCGGCGCGCCGGAGCGGATCGCGCGCGGGGTGGGAGAGTTCCGCTTCGCGCGCGCGTCCACCGCCCTCGCCTGGCTCGAGGCCTACGACCCCCGCATCCGCTCCGGGCGGCTCGCGGCCCGGGCGCCGGGGGGCAGGCCGCGGGCGCTCGGCGAGCGGGTGAGCTCCTTCGAGTTCGCGCCCGACGGCTCGGCGGTGGCCTGGCTGGCCCACGTGGTGGCGGGCGGCTACTCGGTCGACCTGTGGCGGGCGTCGCTCGGCGGCGGCGAGCCGGCGCAGGTCGCCCGCGGCGTCTTCGGCTTCGACTTCGGCCCCGGGGGCGCGCTCTGGTACCGGGCCACCTGCCGGCGCAGCGCCGAGGCCTGCGACCTGCTCGCGCTCCCGGCGTCGGGCGGCGAGCCGCGGCGGATCGCGGAGGGGGTGAAGAGCTTCGAGCTCGACGCGCGCCGGCCGGGGCGCGCGCTCCTGGGCTGGTCGAGGCAGGACCGGGTGGCGCTGGACCTCGCGGTGTGGGAGGGAGGCAAGGTCGTGGCCGTCGATCGGTCGGCCCTGCCGGGAAGCGCGTTCCTGCTCGCGCCGGACTCGGGGAGGGTGGCGTACGTGGTGAACGATCCGAAGAGGGCCGGGGTGTACGTCGCCGAGCTGCCGCGCTGACGGTCGAGGTCGCGGTCACGCGCGCGTGAAGTCCCCCTCTCCCCCGCACCCGCGGGGGAGAGGGCCAGGGTGAGGGGGAGCGTCCCACGCGGATGAGCGCGACTGCCCTCACCGGGCCAGGAACCTGACTCGCCCCATCCCCGGTGCTACCCATCTTCCATGCCCGAGGCTGCCCCGCTCCCGGACGAGATGGCCCGCTACCTCGCCCACCTCCGGGTGGAGCGCCGCGCCAGCCCCCACACCCTGCGCGCCTACGCCGTCGACCTCGGCCAGTACGCCGCCCACCTCGCCGAGGCGGGCTCCGCGCCCGCCGGGGCCACGCCCGCGCTGGTCCGCTCCTTCCTGGCGCGCGCCGCCGGGGGCGCGGGACCGGCGAGCCTCGCCCGCAAGCTCTCCTGCGTCCGCGCCTTCCACCGCTTCCTCGTCGCCGAGGGGCTCGCCGCCGCGAACCCGGCGCGGCAGGTAGCCTCGCCGCGCCGGCCGAGAAGGCTCCCGGTGGTGCTCCCCGAGGCGGAGGTGGCGGCGCTGGTGGAGGCGCCGGCGGGAGACGCCGCGGCGCTGCGCGACCGGGCGCTCCTCGAGCTGCTCTACGCCTCCGGCCTGCGCGTCTCCGAGGCGGTGGCGCTCGACGCCGGCGACGTCGACCTCGAGGAGGGCCTGGTGCGCGTGCTCGGGAAGCGCCGCAAGGAGCGCATCGTCCCGGTGGGGCGGTTCGCGCGCGAGGCCCTGCGGCGCTGGCTCGCCGAGGGGCGGCCGGCGCTGGCGGCGAGGGGCGGAGCGGCCGCCGGCGCCGCGCTCTTCCTCTCCGCCCGCGGCCGCCGGCTCGGGGTGCGCGAGGTGGCGCGGCGGCTCGAGCGCTGGGCGCGGCAGGCGGGCCTCGCCCGCCACGTCCACCCGCACGTGCTCCGCCACTCCTTCGCCACCCACCTCCTGGGGAACGGCGCCGACCTGCGCGGCATCCAGGAGCTGCTGGGCCACGCCTCGCTCTCCACCACGCAGCGCTACACGCAGGTGGAGTGGCGCCGACTCGCCGCCGCCTACGACCTGGCCCACCCGCGGGCGCGCTGACGCGGGCGGCTTCCTTGAACCCCCGCGGAGTCCCGTGCGATAAGGCGCCATGAGCGCCAACGCCTCCTGGGCCGCGCGCGCGGCCAGGGTCCTCACGCCCAACTACCGCCAGGCCCCGCTGGCGCTGGTCCGCGGCGAGGGGAGCCGCGTCTGGGACGCCGACGGCCGCGAGTACCTCGACTGCATCTGCGGCATCGCCGTCAACGCGCTCGGCCACTGCCACCCCGCGGTCCGGGCCGCGCTGGAGGCGCAGTCGAGGGAGCTCTGGCACGTCTCCAACCTCTTCTACACGCCGCAGGCCGTGGAGCTCGCCGAGGAGCTGACCCGAAGCACCGGCTTCGCCGCCCGCGCCTTCCTCTGCAACTCGGGGACCGAGGCCAACGAGGCCATGCTGAAGCTGGCGCGCAAGTTCCACGCCGACCGCGGCGAGCCCCAGCGCCACGAGATCGTCGCCTGCCACGGCTCCTTCCACGGCCGGACGATGTTCTCGCTCTCGGTGACCGGGCAGCCCAGGTACCACCACGGCTACGAGCCGCTCGTGCCCGGCGTCCGCTTCGTTCCCTTCGGCGACGCCGCGGCGCTCGAGGCGGCGGTGACCCCCCGCACCGCGGCCTTCATCGTCGAGCCCATCCAGGCGGAGGCCGGCGTCTTCCCGGCGCCGCCCGGCTACCTCCGGGCCGCCCGGGAGATCACGCGCCGCGCCGGGGCGCTCCTCTGCCTCGACGAGGTGCAGACCGGCATGGGCCGGACCGGGAAGCTCTGGGCCCACGAGTGGGAGGGCGCCGCGCCGGACCTCATGTCCTCGGCCAAGGCCCTGGCCAACGGCTTCCCCATGGGCGCCTGCCTGGCGAGCGAGGAGGTGGGGGCCCACCTCACGCCCGGGAGCCACGCCTCCACCTTCGGCGGCACCGCGCTGGCGAGCGCGGTGGCGCGGGCCGCGCTGCGGGAGGTCCGCGCCGTCCTCCCCGCGGCCCGGGCCGTCGCCGCCCGGCTCGGCGAGCGGCTCTCGGCGCTCGCCGCCGGCGGGCGCGTCGCCGAGGTGCGCGGGCGCGGGATGCTCCTCGGCGCCGTGCTCCGGGGCGTCGCCGCGCCCGAGGTCGTGCAGGGCTGCCGGGAGCAGGGCCTGCTCGTGAACGCCATCGGAGACGACGTGGTCCGCTTCGCCCCCGCGCTGGTCCTGACGCCCGGCGAGGCCGACGAGGCCGCCTCCCGCTTCGCCGCGGCGCTGGCGGCGGCGCCGGCCAGGGCGTAGCGATGGCCCGGG